>DASSBQ010000212.1:0-3147 GCA_035698625.1 Nitrospiraceae bacterium | reverse complement strand
GGAGAACACCCTTCCGATTGAACGGCGTTCGCTCGATGGTCGCAATTGGAAAGTGTTGGTCGAGGATATTAATTCCACTGCCTATGACCTCGTCATCATGGGATCGCTCGGGGTGGGGGCGGTCAAGGACAGCGTCATCGGCAGCAATACCGAGCGAGTAGTCCGCCGGGTGCGGAATTCCGACATGCTCATCATCAAGCAGACCCAGCCGATGACCAACGGCAAAATCGTCGTGGCGGTCGATGGGAGCCCCCATTCCTTCGGCGGCCTCATGACCGGTCTGGCGTTGGGCAAGGCATTCAACCGTCCGGTTGAAGCAATCGCCGCCTTCGATCCTTATTTCCACTATGCCGCCTTCCACAGCATTTCCGGGGTGTTGAACGAGGAGGCCGGCAAGGTGTTCCGGTTCAAAGAGCAGGAAAAGCTGCATGAGGAGATCATCGACAGCGGCCTGGCCAAAATTTACCAGTCGCATCTCGATATTTCCCGCGAGATCGCTCAAGCAGAGGATACGGATGTCAAGACCACGCTGCTGGACGGGAAGGCTTTTGAGAAGATTATCCAATATGTGCGTAAAGAGACTCCCTGGCTGTTGATCGTGGGACGCATCGGCGTTCACAGCGACGAGGACATGGACATCGGCAGCAACACGGAGAATCTGCTCCGAACCGCTCCTTGTAATGTGCTCGTCTCCAACCGCAAGTACGTGCCGCCGATCGATACGCAGGCGGAATACACCATCGCCTGGACCGAGGAAGCCCTCAGACGGATGGAGAAGATTCCGATTTTCGCGCGCGGCGTCGCCAAGACCGCCATTCATCGCTACGCGATCGAGAAGGGCCATACGATCATCAGCAATACGGTCGTGGACGCGGCAGTCGGACACATCCTTCCGAAAGGCGCCATGGACGCGATGCGGGCCTTGGGTGGGAATCTCGAGGCAGCCGGCATCGACCGTGACAAAATGCAAGCCGACGATTCCGTCGCCCAGGATCTCATGGGCTCGACCTTGAGCGGCATGATGACCCAGGTGGTCGAGGAGAAACCGGCGGTGACGGAAGCGACGCAAGCCTATCTCGACCGAATGAGCCAGAATTATTTTGTGTGCGACGGCTGCGGTTATATCGGAAAAGGCGATACCCCGGTGAAGTGCCCGGTCTGCAGTGCCGAAGGCAATCGGTTCAAACAGGTGGACAAGAGCATCTTCGACGCGGCGGCCAAGGCCGAAGGCGGCGTTGAAACCGACGTGGCCTATGATGATGTGCCGATGCAGTGGACGAAAGATGCCAAGGAGGCAATCCGTGCTGTCCCCGCCGGATTCCAGCGCCGCCGCGCCAAGGCGAAAATCGAAAAGAGTGCCAGAAAACTCGGCATGACGACGATTACCTTGGAATATGCCGGTCCGATGATCCAGGAGGCGGCCTCCGAAGACTACACCCCGATTTTTGCCAACAAGGGCCCCGGCACCGCACCCGATTCGGAGACGAGGCTCAAAGGGACGAACGGCACAGAGTCGAATGGTCGTGGTGCGCACGAAGAGCCCGCGCCGCCGCAGCCTGCCTCGCCGTACACCTGGATGTCGGATGCTCAAGCCAGGTTGGAGCGGGCGCCGGAAGGATTCATGCGGGAGTGCACGCGGGCCCTGATCGAAAAACATGCGGATAAGATCGGGGCCACGGTCATCACCCTTGAAGTCGCCACGGAAGGAATCGAGCAAGCCAAAGGCTACATGGCTGAAGCCATGAAAACCGGCAATCTGAAAGACATGATCGCCAACCTGACGGGCAAAGGTAATTCCTAGTTCTACCACTGAAGAAAGACAAACGTGAAATGTTGATTCAATCGGTCGGCTGCTTTATTGTGAGATGCCTCATTCCTCATTCCTGATCCTACATCTACAAGAACATGGCTAAATCTCTTCCCATCATCAATCTGCCTTCGTTTGGAGATAAACTCGGATCCCTTCAAAACCAGTTCACGCAATTCTTCTCGCCATCCGACCGTCCGCAAGCGCCGCAGGACGGGCGGACCGTGGACGATTTTAAGCCGTATCTGATCGCGCTGAATCTCACCAAGCGGTGCAATCTGAAGTGCGATCATTGTTATCTGGACGCCACGACCAAAGCAGGCGGCGGCTCCGATGAATTGACGACGCAGGAATGTCTGCGGCTGATCGACCAGATTGCGGAGGTCAATAAAGGCTGCTTGCTGGTCATCACCGGCGGCGAGCCGCTGGTGCGGCCGGACATTCTCGACATTGCCCGCCACGCAGTGAAACTGGGATTCATGGTCGTGTTCGGTACGAACGGCATGTTGATCAATGATCGAATGGCGCAAACCTTGGTCGAGATCGGAGTCATGGGAGTGGGCATCAGCATCGACTCGTTGGATGCCGAGAAACATAACCGGTTTCGCGGACTCGCCGGCGCTTGGGAAGGCGCGCTGGCCGGCATCGAAGCCTGTAAGCGGAACGGATTGCAATTCCAGGTGCACTTCAGCGCGCAACCGATGAACTATCAGGAGTTGCCGGCGGTCGTCGATTGGGCCCACAACCTGGGGGCCCGGGTCTTGAATGTGTTTTTCATGGTCTGTACGGGCCGCGGAGAAGAACTGACCGACATTACCCCGCAGCAATATGAAGAGGTACTCGGGTTCCTGATCGATTGCCAGGACAAGTATAAGGACATGCTCGTGCGGGCCCGGTGCGCTCCCCACTTCAAACGGCTGGCGTATGAGCGCGATCCCAACAGCCCTATTACCAAAGCCACCGGCTATATGGGGGGAGGATGCCTTGCAGGGACGAATTATGCCCGGGTGACGCCGAATGGAGAAGTGACTCCGTGCCCCTATATGCCGCTGTCGGCAGGCAATGTGCGGGAAAACAGCTTTGTCGATCTTTGGGAACGCTCCGCGATCTTTGATTCATTCCGCTACCCGCAGCTCAAAGGCAAATGCGGCGACTGCGAATACTCCGACATTTGCGGAGGCTGTCGGGCTCGTCCTTATGTCGATCATGGGGATTGGCTCGATGAGGATCAATGGTGCCTCTATACCCCCAAGGGGGGCGACAAAATCCAGGTGGCTTTCAACACGCCGGAAGAGACGGACATCGCCTGGGATGAAGCTTCGGAACTCCGCCTCAGCCGT
>DASSBQ010000211.1:0-2975 GCA_035698625.1 Nitrospiraceae bacterium | reverse complement strand
ATAAGGTCGCACCAAGTCCGTACAGCAACCGACGTAGCGACCCGCTTGGTAGTTTCATCCGTTGACTCCTTTCCTTTCTTGTCCGATTGGAAATGCAACAGGCTACGTATCGGCCTGCCTGCTGTCAACAAAGACTATATCGCCTTGCGGCAGGCACCCGCTCGAACGCCTCCGGCACGTCCCTCATCCCACATCGAGTTCCACGAGAAAGCTCTGGAGCTCACGCCGCTGTTGGTCTTCGGTTCCCTTCAAGCTTTCGATCGTCTTTCTGATGGTCTCCAGTTCCGTCTCCTGCTGATCGAGTTTCTTGACGTAGCGGTGGTACAATTCGGAATTCTGCTGCAGCCGCTGCATGTTGTCTCTGATCCGGCTATGCTCGGCCGTAATCTCGCCGATCCGCTGCTCCTGTCTTGCTCGCCGACTGCGTGTCTCTTCCAGTTTGTTCCGTAACGCGACGACTTTCTTCAGGGCGTCCTTCACGCTCTGACCGACTTCCTTGGCCTGGAGGTACAGCCCGATCTGGTTTAAGCCGCCGTCCATGAGCTGCACGGATTCCTGAACCGGCAGGGATTCTTTGACCCTGAGCGATGCGCGCTTGCCGGCCTCGACCGGAATGGCAAACCGGTAAAGGTCGCGCGTCCGCTCCTCCGGCTCCTTCGGCTCCAGGAGTTTCCAATCCGAGCGATACGGATGTTCGATGAGGACGGCCCGCTCCTTCTGATCGCGGTTCTTAATCTCGTACGTCCGATCCTCGATCATTCGGCGGGTCACCCACAACGTGCCTTTCTTGATGGCCACGGTCACGAGCTCTTGCCGGCCTCCTTCGCTCTTCGATTCGACCTCGGTTCTCAGGTCCAGTGCGTAGCTGATGAGCCGTTCCTGTCCCGGCGCGACATCTTCGATCCTGGCATCGCCCGCGTACGCGCCTCCATCGAACACGGTCATCGGCCCCTGCATAAGATACAGCGGCGAGGAATTCTGCAGCCGGTATCCATGCAGCGGGTGCTTGGCGTTCACGGTCTGGTTGTAGATGGACACCTTCCGGCCTTGAATCTCCTGTCCCAAGATCGGAAACATGGCCGACCGCTGCCTGGACAGCGCGACCGGAGTCGCCAGGCGATACTCGAACAATGCGCCGGTTTCCTGCCCTACCGCGGCAGGCTCAACCCCTTCCTTCATCGCCATCGACCGTATTTCATCGCCAAAACCGGCGTCCGACGCCGGAGCCGGCGCACCGGACCTCAGCATTTTCTTTGCTTCCAGTCTGCGCCTGCCGTCCTTGGCCTGATCTTCTCGCTTCTCCGCCTTATCCCCCGCGCCGGCTCCCTGCTCCATCGCCTCGCCATAGACCTGGGGCTTGAGCGTGGCGTACAACTCCGGTTCCACCACGGGACGCGGCTGATACAGCGGTTGGTAGAGATCCACGATGAAGGAGATCGGGCGCCCGGACACCAGCGATAGATTCACATCCGACCAATCATGCTCGGTCGTATTTTCAACAATCGCCCATCCCTGGAGAAACGGCGGGCGGGAATCGTCCAGCACCAGCCGGTAAGAAGTTTTCCAGATCGGCGTTTCGGTCAGATAAGCGACTCGCGCCCGGCGAGATCCGTTTCCATCGAACAGAATGGACAGCGTCTTCTTCTGGGTATCGTGATTCGTGGCGAGCACCGCCAGCGCGGTTTGCAGCTCCCGATTCAATGCCGCATTGACCAGTTTGATCCGCTGGATGGAGGGCAACGCGATCGACCGGAATCCATCGTCCGTCAAGAGGTTGAGATATTCGGTCTCGATGACCCGCCGCTGCGCGCCATCCGTGACGGCCTCCTGTTTCTTCTCAATTCCAATCAAGGTCCCGGCAAGAAGATTGGGCGAGCCGACTTCGACCGCTTCGCCGCGCACTTGGGTGAGCAGTTGTCCGAGCGATGGATTCCCGTTCAAGTTGATGCTGAAGCTGCCCAGTGTTTTCGCAACAGGATCCCGCGAACTGTACGTGACCGATGCCACCGTGCCGTCCCCGAGATCCTGTACGATCAAACTCTTGAGCAGATCGTTGATCTGGCCGGCATTGAACCGGAGATCCAGCTGTGCACGATCCTGGACCAGGCCATCATGTTGAAAGTATCCTACTCCACTCGAATACAGCATAATCTTGGTCAGGGGAAGAATGGCAGTCTCGGCTGCATGGGCCGGTGATCCCAGGCACATCAGCGCAACAACCACGATCGCACCGGCACATGCGGGTAACGGACGGTTGAATCGCCACATGAAAGTCCTCCGTGAACAAAGCCGATGCTGGATGTAGAGAGACAATGCCTCTCTCAGAGCGGCTCCGGCGTCTCTGTATGACGCATCCGAAAGACGGCGTCAATGGAGACCTTATAAAAGAGGCCGCGGCTTCCACAATGACGGTAACTGGCTCTACAATGCTTCAGAATCCCGGAGAGTGAGAACCTATGAACAGAGTGGGACAGATCATACAATTTGTGAAGCAGGACCTGTGGACAATCGATCTCGCGAGTCTTCCATTCCTCCAACGGACACTCGTGCAGACGATACGACTGGCCATCGCAGTCGGACTGGAGTTCCGCCATCGGCTGCTCGATGCCCGTGCCGCCGGCTTGGTCTACACGACGCTACTGTCCATGGTGCCGTTTCTCGCCGTGATGTTTTCCGTGCTTAAGGCCTTCGGCGTTCATCATCAGATTGAGCCGGTTCTCTCCCAGGCTCTGGAGCCGCTCGGCCCGAAAGGCGAGGAGGTGACCGGCACAATCATCGGATTCGTGGACAACCTCAAGATCGGCGTGCTGGGCGCCGTCGGCGTTGCGGGACTTTTTTATACGACCTATTCGCTCATCGATAAGATCGAGCAGGCGCTGAACGCCATTTGGTTGGTGCGGCAGGGGCGGTCATGGTCACGGAAATTTGCCGACTATCTGAGCGCCGTGCTGGTCGGCCCGGTGCTGATTGTGACG
>DASSBQ010000210.1:0-5702 GCA_035698625.1 Nitrospiraceae bacterium | reverse complement strand
GCTGCATGGTTAGTCACGCGGATCAAATTGGTGTACGAGAGCGCTGTTCCGAGCCGGCGACCGACCGCCTGGGCTAAGAGCAGCGACTGGTTGAATTCTCGTTCACGAAGCCGAGTCGGATGGAGTGGGACCGGCATGATTACATCGATGTCCGGTGCGGGCGGCAACTCGGCCAAAAGCAGGCGGCACAGTGAGTCGGCCAATGCGTATTTTTTCTCGTATTTCAGCAAGCTGATGGCTTCCCGCAGGGGAGATGCGTAGGGATACACCGACCAGGCTCTTGTGAAAGCCGGTTTTCTTCGCCGACAGTCTCCACAGAGATGACCAGGGCTATAGAGCGAAGCCAGCGCCGATGCAAAGGGGCGTGCGCAACGGGGGCAGGCAGGTCCTTTGAGTGGTCGAATGTATTGCCAGCATATCCGGCAAAAAAATGGGTTGGGATCATCGGTCAGCCGATCTTCGCATGTACGGCATTGAACTGGTAAGAGGAGCCGAAGCGCATATCGTGCCGACCTCTGGAGCAATCGGTTCGGCTGACCGCAAAGCTCTGGAATCATCATCATGACTGGCGGGGATGTTATCGTAAATACGCCTTCCTGTGTCAAGGTTGTTGGCTCGGAAGGCTATGTGATATAGGAAAGGTCCCGCTTTCGTCCGCTCGTGTCCGTCGAATGGTCTCAGGATCGGGTCGGCCGATAGTGCACGGATATCCTTGTGTTCGAACAATCTCAAGTAGCGGTGGCGCTTGAAGGTGTCAGCAGGGTGTATGCGCGTGGTGATGCCAGCGTTCAGGCTTTGCGCGACATTTCCCTGAATGTGAACCAGGGAGAGTTCTGCGCATTCATCGGCCCCAGTGGATGCGGCAAGAGCACGCTCTTGAATTTAATCGCGGGCCTGGATCGCCCCACTTCCGGCAAAATTATTCTCGAAGGGAAAGACGCGGAACATTTTACCAATGCCGACTGGACCATCATGCGCCGCGAATGCTTGGGCATCGTCTTTCAGGCCTTTCACCTCATCCCTGGACTCAGCGCAGAAGAGAATGTGGCGTTGCCGCTGCTCCTCAAGGGTGAACGGGGCGTCCCTGTCTCGCGGCGTGTTCAAGACGTTCTTGATACCGTCGGCATGTGGGAACGCCGGCGCCATCGTCCCACGGAATTATCCGGCGGGGAACAGCAACGGGTGGCGATCGCCCGCGCCATTGTTCATCGACCCCGCATTGTGCTGGCGGACGAGCCGACCGGTAATCTCGATTCCAAGAGCGGAGGCGAAATCGTCAACTTGCTGCGGTCGATTTCCGACCGTTTGGGCCATACCGTCATGCTGGTGACGCACAGTTGGACCGCCGCGCAGGCAGCGGACTATGTGTGGGAAATGCGCGACGGCCGCCTGCTGGGACGCGTGAACGAGTACACGCATCCGGGGTAGGGATTTCCATGGATCTGTCGATCACCATTGCCGGCATCAGATTTCCCAGTTGCTTCATGAACGCCTCCGGCGCGCTGTGCGTCACCCGAGAGGAACTTGCGACGCTGGGCCGTTCGCGATCCGGCGCCGTTGTTACGAAGTCCATGACGATCGAACCTCGGACGGGCAATCCTGAGCCGCGATATGTCGGATTCCCCGGCGGCTCGATCAATTCGATGGGATTGCCCAATCTGGGATACCGGGCCTATATCGATCTCATCCCGGAATTGCGCCGGTTCGGCAAGCCGATCATTGCAAGCGTGGCGGGCTTGTGTGAAGATGATTTTGTCAAGATTGCGGAAGCCGTCAATGCGGCCAAACCGGACTTGGTCGAGGTCAATCTGTCCTGTCCCAATATCCCGGGCAAGCCGCAGATCGGCTATGACCCGCAGGACTCGGAACGGCTGCTGCGGCGGGTGCGGGCTTTGGTCACGGTTCCCATGGGCGTGAAGCTGCCTCCCTACTTCGACCCGGCTCATCATGCGGTGATGGCGGACGTCATGAAGCGCGCCGGCATCGATTTTCTGACGTTGATCAATTCGGTGGGTAACGGTCTGGTCGTGGATCCGGAACAAGAAGCGGTTGTGATCAAGCCCAAAGGCGGATTCGGGGGGCTGGGCGGACCGATCATCAAGCCCGTCGCCCTGGCCAACGTCCGGGCGTTTTGGCGGCTCTTTGATGGACAGTGTCCGATCATCGGCACGGGCGGCGTGGTAAGCGGCGTCGATGCCTTCGAACACTTTCTGTGCGGTGCGTCGGCCGTGCAGGTCGGCACAGCGCTGGTTGAGGAAGGCGTCGGCCTCTTTGACCGACTGGAGCGCGAGTTGACCGCCGTGATGGAAAAAAAGGGTTACGATTCTCCGGAGGCTTGCCGAGGGCGGCTGAAGGAACTACAGTGATCAGCGAGCCGCAAAATTTTTCGGGAGGAATCCTCGCATCAAGGCTTGGCGAAGAAGCTGGGCGACATTGCGCACCCGAAGCCGACGCATCAGATTGAAGCGATGGACTTCGACAGTCCGAACGCTGATGGACAAGCGCCGGGCAATGTCACGATTCGTATACCCCTGGGAGACCAATTTGAGAATCTCCCGCTGACGAGGAGTCAGTCCGGCGGTGCTCTTGCCGGCGGCACTCTTGCGTGCCGGTCGTTTTTTCGGTTGTTTTTTGGGGCGGCGTAGCTTCGGCATAGATACCACCTCGAAGTGATAGTGCTACGTAGTCTAGCACGCACCGGTAAATCTGTAAACAAAGCTACTAGAGGTCGAGCTTCCCTTTTCCCGCCGTCGATTTCATGACTTTCGCCTATCCATTGATGCTGTGCCGCCTGGGACTGGCCCATATGGTGGAGCGGCCGCTCCGGACCGGCCTGACCATTGTCGGCGTAGCTCTGGGAGTCTCCGCATTCATTGCCGTGCGCACGGCCAATGTCGAGGTGTTGCGTTCGTTTGAGCACACGGTGGCTGCCGTATCAGGAGCGGCGACGCTCGAAATCGTCGGGGAAGATGCGGGTCTGGATGAGAGCCTGATTACTGCGGCACGGCAATTGCCGGACATTCTGTCCGCCGATCCTATCCTGGTGTTGGAAGCTCGTATGGCCGAGGGACCTCGTGAAGGCCGGGACGTTACCGTGCTCGGTGTGGACTTGATCGAAATGTTGTCACGGCAAGATGTCAAGATTCGGAAGGGTGAGTCGGAGGAGGGATTGGGGCGACTCGTGGCCCCCGACAGTGTATTTCTCGGGCGGACTCTGGCGGCTGAATGGAGTGTGGCGGAAGGCGACCGTATCGATCTCTCCACCGGCTCGCAGGACATTTCTCTTCGCGTGGGCGGGATTGTCGAAGAAGGAGACGGCGTTCGGTCTATTTGGAGCCGCGCGGCCCTGATGGACATTGCGGCCGCCCAAAAGGCCTTCGGGTTGATCGGCAAGCTGGACCGGATCGAACTGACCACCCGCTCCTTCCGGCCGCTTGAGCCGATTCAGGAGCGGCTCCGGCAATCGTTGCCTGCTTCCGTCACGGTACAACGCCCGGACTCGCGCGGGAAGCAAGTAGAAAACATGGTGCATGCATTCCAGACGAATTTGACGGTATTGAGCGGGGTCGGTCTGCTGGTCGGCATATTCCTGATCTATAACAGCGTCTCGTTCAGTGTGATTCAGCGCCGGCGTGAAATAGGAATTTTCCGGGCCATCGGGATGTCGACACGAACCGTGTCGGCCTTATTCGTTAGTGAAGCCGCCGCTATGGGTTGGGTCGGCGGTCTATTGGGTGCCTTGTTGGGGGTCTGGGGGGCTACGGCGCTGACCGCCCTGCTCGGAAGAACCGTCACTGAATTGTATGCGTCGGTGCCGGACTCCACTATGGTGCAAAGTGCCCGCCACTGGCTGCCGGTGCTTCTTCAAGGTGGGATCCTCGGGGGGCTGGTATCTGCGCTGGGCGCGTGGGCGCCGAGCATGGATGCGGGCCGAACGGTCGTCGTGCAGGCCCTTGCGCCGGGAAGCTATGACGTCGCCAAGCACTCATCAACGAGCCTGTCGGCGCTTATCGGATGTGCGTTCCTGTTGGCCTCGGGCATTCTCTTGCTCGGAGGTCCCATCAATGGCATCCCGGTCTTCGGATACGCGGCCGCCTTTTGTCTCTTGGCAGGATTATCGGCATTCATCCCGCTGTCGATTCACACGTTTGATCGATGGAGTCAATGGAGGCCCCGGTCGGCGTCCGATTCCGGATCGGGGGTGACACTCCAAAGGATCGCCTCTGAACAACTTGTTCGCAGCTCCAGCCGGAGCGCCGTCACGGTTTCCGCCTTGCTGGTCGGAGTTGCAATTATGGTCGGCGTGGTCATGATGGTCCGCAGCTTCCGTCACACCGTCGAGATCTGGGTCGAGGAGACGGTCATCGCGGATCTGATCGTGACGCCTCAAGCATGGCTGCAAGGATCGCGACGGAGCGCAGGAGAACGCACCCTCCCATCTTCATGGGCTGAGCACATCCGGCGAGTCGGCGGGGTGGCGGCGGTTGATTTGTATCGCGATGTTCGGATCAAGCTTGGAGAAAGATCGGTGGCCCTGGTATCCCGTGATCTTCGGATCCATGCGGAACGCAGCCGCTATCTGTTCTTGTCGGGTGATTCTTCCAGTCTCTTGCGAGAGGCCGCCGGGAACGGCGGCATTTTGTTATCCGAGGTCTTGGCCGGCTCGTTGGATCTTGAAGTCGGACAACAATTGGAGCTTCCGACCCCGTCGGGTCCAAGGATGTTTCCGATCGTGGGTGTCTTTTACGACTATGCGACGGACGGCGGCAAGATCGTCATGGACCGGAACACCTATCGCCGATGGTGGACAGCCGATGACGCTATGACGGTCTTCCCCGTCTATCTCGTAGCGGGGGCCGATGCCGCTCGAGTGCGCGAAACAATTCTCAATCGGTTGGGTGAATTGAACCGTAATGGCGCCGGTCCTTCGATTGTCAGCAATGCGGAGCTGCGCCGCGAAATCCTGGACATTTTCGACCGGACATTTCTGTTGACCTACGCTTTAGAGATCATTGCCGTGCTGATCGCGGTTCTGGGCATCGTCAATACGCTGGTGACATCAGTGCTGGAGCGTCGGCGCGAGTTTGCCACGTTGCAGGCAATCGGCGCGAGCGAGGGCCAAATCCAAGCTCTGATCTTATGGGAAGCCTCGTACTTGGGCTTCATCGGAGCTTTTCTGGGGATCGGCGGAGGGATCGCCCTCTCTTACATGCTTATCAAAGTGGTGAACAAACAGTCGTTTGGATGGACCATCCAGATGGAATGGACGCCGGGGATCTGGGCCGCAGCGCTCGTGATGTCGTTGGCGGTGGCGGTGCTGTCGGGCTATTGGCCGGCGCGGTGGGCCTCGCGACAACCGGCCATCGAAGGACTTCGCTACGAGTGAACATCGGCCGGCTGGGCGGACCGGCGTTGCGATTCGCGATCTGTCGGCGGTTGGTAGTCCGCCTCGATGTGGAACCCCAGATCGGTGATCATTCGCCAAACCTCCGCGGCCGGCTGCCCGGGCGTGGTCAGATAGCCGTTGACGAACACGGAGTCGGCCGGATAGAGGGCGAGCGGCTGAAGGCTGCGCAAGTTGTGTTCGCGTCCGGCGGCAATCCGGATTTCGGTTTTCGGGTGTAGAAAACGAAACAGACAGAGGACTTTGAGGCAGCGAGTCGGCGTGAGGTGGCGGCAATGTTCCAAAGGTGTTCCGCTGA
>DASSBQ010000209.1:0-4170 GCA_035698625.1 Nitrospiraceae bacterium | reverse complement strand
CTCCGTTATGGCCAATGATGCCGAATACTTCTCCCTGCTTGACCTCGAACGAGACGTCCTCCAGCGCCCAGAACGTGCGGGTGGCGGACGAATTGAGTCGAGCCCCGCCGCTAAAGAGTGAACGGACGCCATGAGACACGTGATCGCGGAGGGTATCATGGCGAGCCGCGACGCCGATTCGATATTGCTTGGAAAGATGATCAACTCGTATGGCGATGTCGCTCATGGGTGTATCGGTGATAGATGCATCAAAATTTCACGCTGCTCGGCAGCCCGACAGTGGCCAAACCGTAACGGGCCGGCGGGATCGGTGTTCTACCGGTTGGCTCAAGCCATATCATGTCCGGGCATTGTGATCAATCGCGCGCAGCGCCTCGTGAAGCGATGTGGTAATCGACAAGCCGATTCAGTGGGTGGCAGGCGGGTAATCGGTATGGAGGGAATGGTCAGGATGGTACGAGCCGGTCGCGTCCGTGAGGGGACCAGAGATCCTGCTCCGGTCCCAAAGGAACAATGCGCGTCGGATTGATATCCTCATGCGTCATATAATAATGACGCTTGATGTGGTCAAAGTTTACGGTCTCCGCGATCCCATCATATTGGTAAAGATCTTTCAGATACCCGAATAAATTGGGATAGTCGGCGATTCGCCGCACATTGCATTTGAAGTGGACATAATAGACGGGATCGAAGCGGATCAAGGTCACGAATAGTCGCCAGTCGGTTTCCACCATGCGGTTCCCGAAAAGATAACGCCGGTCGGAGAGTTGCGTGTCGAGGAAGTCGAGTGTGTCGAACAGGCGGCGGACAGCCTGTTCATAGGCCCGCTGGGAGGTGGCGAACCCGGCTCGATACACGCCGTTATTGACATCCTCGTAAATCCGATCGTTCAGCCGATCGATGTCGTCTCGAAGCTCGCGGGGATAGAGATCCAAGCCGCCGGTGGCGAGCTGGTCAAACTCGCTGTTGAACATGCGCATCAGGTCGTCATCGGAGTTGCTCACGATCCGGCGCGTCACCCTGTCCCACAGGACAGGCACCGTCACCCGCCCGTGATAGGACGAATCACTCTCGCGATAAGCGTCGGCCAGGTAGCGAAATCCATTCACCGGATCCATGCAATGCCCCGGTCCCTCGCGAAAGGCCCACCCTCGTTCGTCTCGGATCGGATCGACGGCCGTCAGACCGATGCTGCCCTCCA
Source organism: Nitrospiraceae bacterium (assembly GCA_035698625.1). Classification (GTDB taxonomy): domain Bacteria; phylum Nitrospirota; class Nitrospiria; order Nitrospirales; family Nitrospiraceae; genus DASSBQ01. Next base: position 2,969 of record DASSBQ010000209.1, on the reverse strand, counting down.
GGCCTTTCAGTTTCCGCACAATGATCGTGCGATGCGCCCATGGACATGCCCAGGACACGTACAAATGATACCGATCTTTTGCTGCGGGATATCCCGATGACCCGTCGGCCGTGACCCAGTCGCGGAACCGGTCCGGTTGTCGCTGAAATTCTCCGTCCGCCGTTTGTTCTGCGGGAAATTGCGGTTTGCCGCTCATGTCTGCCGTGACGTCGAGCGCGTCGTCTACGATGATGAAGCGGCCAACAGCGGCTTGAACGCCGGATCCGCGTCAAGGACGGCCTTTAATTGCTCGCTTCCAAGCACGTACTGCCAGGCGGCCGGGGTGGCGTGCGGGATCTGGTCATACCATTGCTTCGCCTCGGTCAAGTGCTCCAACATCCCTTTATTGTCGCGATTCGGCATGTATAACATGCTGTATGCCATGGTGTAGGCCGCCATGAATTTATCGACGGGCAGCTCGGCGGTCTTATAAGCCTCGCCGGCATCTTCGAATGCCTTTTGGATTTCGGGGTCTTCCATGCGCCGATTCCATGCCACCTGGTTGATGCGTGACCAGGCCAACTCAATAAGCGCTTGTGCGCGGGCTGGCACTCGCTCTTTTGGGATATCATTCACCAGCGCTTCATGGATTGCGATGGCGGCCCGCTGATCATTGTTCCAGCGATAGGCTGTTCCCAGGTGCGTCCGATTATCGAGCTGTTCCGGCCGCACCTTGGCCAACCTTTCCATTGCCGGAATCATTCGATAGAGAAGGTCCGCTGTGGTCGGTTGGGCAAATCCTCCCATGACCATGCCGAGCGACAAGTCGGTTCTCGTGGTTTGGGCATAGGTATTCCAGTAGAACTCATTCATCATGGCCGCCAACGCGGAATCCTTGACGTGCAGCTCTTGCGCCGTTCCGGCTTGTTTCAAGATGGCTTCGTACAGATGCCGGGACAGCACCATGAGGGCTTCCGGTTGATTCGGGTCGATCAGCAGCACTCGGTTGAGGAGAGCCACGCGATCTCGAAGTTCGGGAAAGGTTGCCGCTCGCGCGGCTGCGGCGACCAGGAGGCCTGGCCCATCGGCCGGCGTCCACCAGACCGGTGAACCGGCAACTATCTGGCTCCGTTCGGTGGCAAAGGGAACCGCTTCTTGAAAATCCTCACCCTCGCGTAATGTGCTCACGGGCAGATTGACGACCGCCTGGTCAGCCGGAAACCCATGTCGCTTCAGACCCGAGACGACGACCCACTGTACCGTGACGGTTTTCAAAGCTTGCTGGAGACGTCGGGTCGTGCTCGTAAATTGATACGAGCCCGCGGCGTATGTGATCGGCGAGGTCAACGGATCCTGATACGTGACAGTCATCTTGACCAACGTGGCCGGGACCGCAATCACGCGACCGTCAGGACGCAGCCGAAAGGAAACGGGAGGAAGGGATGACGTGCCGGCCGGATCGAGATGCAATCCGGTTCCCGGAGGACTCATGCCCAAGGAGTCCATAACGAATGCCGAAGCGGGATAATGCTCGAGCCCTTCCCGATAAAAGACCAAATGGCCGTTGTTCGGCCACAGTACATCCATGCCGACATCCTCCCGCTTGAGAAGGGGAGCATGAGCCGCGGTCAGCTGCTGCCAGCAGGATTCGAAAGAGTCCTCGCGCTGGGGGGCGGCGCTTTTGCCCTTTGCGGGTCTGGTTGAAACCAAATGATACTGGCAAGCGAAGTCCATCTTCCCGAAGGTCGTCCGATCTCCCTTTGAAATGGCCTCGGCGTACTGAACGGCTGTGGCTATGGCGGGTGCGACTTTGGCCGATCGGGTCTGCTTGTGAGACTTCCCCGTAGGAGCGGCGGCCACGTGTGCCCCGGGCAGAAGGACGAAAAGTATGAAGATCAAGGCCGAGACACAAGTCGGCAGCCGATGAGCGAAGTAGTGATAGCAAACCATACGTGAAAGCCTCCTGCGTAAGCCCAAATTGGTACTCTAACACGGTGTTTGCGCGAGGGGAAAGGGGCCCGGAGAAAGGCGATGTCTTATTGCAACGGAGGCGACGGGGTCAACGGCCGGCTGAAGTGAACCAGTGAACGCACATAGAGAAGGACTTCCTCGATCTCCGCTTCCGTCAAAATATCCTTCCAGGCGGGCATGGCCGTGCGCGGTTTCCCGTTCTGAATAATTCGCAATAAATCGCGGTCCGACTTTGCGGAAATCGCCGCCGAAACCAGGCTTCCCGGCCGCGGTGACAGGAAGGGGGCCTTCTCTCCATCTCCACGCCCCTCGACCCCGTGGCATTCCAGGCAGCGGGTTTGGTAAATGGCCTTTCCACGTTCCGTCGACGCCGGCACGGCAGCGATGATGGGCGTGACGGCAAGGACAACAAAACAGGTCGCCATCGACCGAGCGGCATATCGGATGAGGCCGGCATGCATCATCGCCGTTATCGTACGTGAATCGTCCCCTTCATATCATGGCCCGGCATATCGCAGGAAAATGCATAGTCGCCGACGCGGGAGGCGACAAAACCGATCTCGGCGTGACCATCGGGAGGCAGGATCAGACGCTTAAATCCTGCATCACTGAACTCCGGGAACCCGTTCCCGGTGACGTTCATGTTCACGCCTGCGAACAGCGATTCCGGGACAAAGGCGTGGAGCTCCGAATCATGATTGAGCAGGACCAGGCGAACGGGCCGCCCGGCCGGCAGCAGAATCTCGGATGGAATAAACCGGCGGCCCTGCATGTCGATGGTGACGACGTCCTGCGGAGGTTCTTCAGCCGGCGCGATGTCCGAAAAGACAGCCGCACCGGCCGGCGCCATTGCCAGGATCAGCAGTGCGCTCCATACATGCTGCATGACCTTACTATACTGCATGGAGCGGGTAATGGACCACGGGCAACCTGAAGGAAAACGCCGGCAGAGTGACGAAAACCGTTACGCCGACGCGACCGATTTGAGGATTTGCCGTCTGATGGTTGCGCGGTCTGCC
>DASSBQ010000208.1:0-2365 GCA_035698625.1 Nitrospiraceae bacterium | reverse complement strand
ATGCGTATGGTGTACTTGAAAGGAACGTACGAATTGATCCTGAGGCGACTTGCCGGACGCAAGGAACATTTCATGCGGCCGGACTTGCTGGTGAGTCAATTTGATTCGTTGGAAGAGCCGAATGGAGCGCTCATCGTGGATATTGCGCCGCCGCCGCGGGACATTGTCCGCCAGATCAGGAAGAAATTACGTTTATAGCGTAAGATGTGCGGAGTTGTTCAATAAAGGCAAACAGAGGAGCGTTCTCATGAAGACGCGAGCCCGGTTCCATATGAACCTTGCCATGCTCTGCTGCTGCATACTTGCCATAGGTCTCGGTCCTGGGATCGGCATGTCGGGTCAGACGGCCCCGGCCAAGGCCTTCTTTGCCGGCGGCTGTTTTTGGTGCATGGAAGAAGCCTTTGAGAAGGTCGAAGGGGTGGTATCCGTAACGTCAGGGTACATGGGGGGGGGTGTCGCGAACCCCACGTATGAACAGGTTTCAGCCGGAGGCACCGGTCATGCGGAGGCGGTGGAGGTGGTCTACGACCCCGCCAAAGTCGATTACCCCAAGCTGCTGGAAGAATTCTGGCACAATGTGGACCCCCTTATTGCGAACGCCCAATTTTGCGACCATGGTTCCCAGTATCGCTCCGTGATTTTCTATGTCAGCGATGAAGAGAAGCGGCTCGCGGAGGAATCCATGCAGGCGATCGAGCAGTCGAGGCGGTTCAATCAGCCGATCGCAACAGAGGTAGTAAAAGCGTCGGAATTCTATCCGGCTGAGGACTATCATCAGGATTTTTACAAAAAGAATCCGATCCGCTACAAATTTTACAAGTTTAGTTGCGGTCGAGCCCAGCGCCTTGAAGAGTTGTGGGGCCCGCCGTCCAAGGGGTAATGAACGCTGCCTGATATGCCTGGTGGTGAGCGACCGGCCTCTGCGTAAATTGAGAAATACTTTGCCGCTTCGTGCGCTTTGGTCCATGTTTGAGAAATCATTCCGCTACGAGGACTGCCGACGACAGAGATATGCCACAGCGTGACGATGCTTCACTTGCATTCCGGTGGTCCCGCATTCTTGGCGCGCTTGGAATTATAGTCGCCGCACTGGCTGTCTATCCTTCCCTCGTCTGGTTGGACCGTCCGCTGCCGTTGTCCTCGTCCGCAAGCCAGGACAAGCGCATCAGTCATTTCATTACTGGCTACGCGAAGCACTACGGCTTGGACCCCGCCTTGCTGCGCGCCGTCATTAAGGTTGAGTCGAACTTCAATCCTACGGCCGTGTCGTCGAAGGGGGCTAGGGGACTCATGCAACTGATGCCTCCGACTGCCGCGGCGTTGAATGTCGTGGACCCCTTCGATCCGGATGAGAATATTCAAGCCGGGGCCCGGGAGCTGCGTCGTCTTCTCAATCGATTCAACGGCAATGTGGCCCTTGCCCTGGCTGCGTATCATGCAGGAGAGACACGGGTAGGCCCGCATATCAGCGTGCCGCCGTTTCGCTCGACGGAGCGATATGTCGGCAAAGTCCTCTGGTACTACCACATGTTCATGGACGGTGAGAAAGAATATGCGGTGAAGCGGTTCCCTCTTCCGGCTCCATGACGGTGGCGAGAAATTCCTCCAAGCGGGCCCGTCTTGAGTCGTCGATGCGCTGAATTTCCAAGCCGAAGCTTCGTCCATCCACCCACCGGACAATCGCCTGATCCACCGCCAGCCACTCATGCTCGGTCGGAAGCTGCAAATACACCGCCATCTCAAGCCCCACCGACACGAGATCCGACCCGGAAGCGCGCCATCCATGGCGAGATAGATCCCACACGGTTCCCTGTCCCACCAACCCGTCGGCGAAATATCGCAATGCAAAGCGAACGGCGCAGCGGGAATCGGCTCGCACTGTGAAGAGTTTGGTCATGGTCAGCTCCATAGGTGCGGTGGTCATGTCACTGTTCAAGCCTAGCAGGCTCGCCGGATTGCGCATGCATCGAAGGAGGGTGTTCGAAGGCGGGGCGGAAGATTTTCGCCTGTTACGGACCTGCACTCCCCTCGGATGGAGACGGTCCGGCGGATCTTGCAAACAGGCGATAAGCGACCGCTCCGGCCAGAATTGTGCCGAGGCCCATCAAAGCTTCGAGAGGCCGCGTGATGACAATTGTGACGACCATGAACAGCCTGGCCAATATGAAGAATAATGGAACAACCGGATACCAAGGAATGCGATAGGGCCGGGCCAGTTCGGGATGGCGGTATCGTAGGATAAACACCGCTCCTACGGTCAGGGCCGTGAAGAGAGCCAGCACGGATCCGCCGAATACGACGAGTTGCTCAAACGTCCCGGTAATAATCAAGAGGGACGCCCAGAGGCTTTGCAGGATAATACTTC
>DASSBQ010000207.1:0-19091 GCA_035698625.1 Nitrospiraceae bacterium | reverse complement strand
TGACCGCCGTTGGCAGAATGTACTGGCCATTGTGGCGCCGGCAGGGTTCGTCTCTTTCATTCCTCCACTGGTGCGCGCCGGGCCGGAAGCGTATAAGGGCATGTTGATTGAGGCGTTTGTTATTCCCACGATCATCGTGCTGCTTGCCTCGGCCAGCTGGAGCAAAGTATGGCGCGCAGTATTACGTGTAATAGGCGCTGGCGGCCCCGCAACTGATCCGCAAAGGACGTATGATCATGGCTGACCATGAGCGTCCATCGGTCTCGGTCATTATTCCTTGCCGCAATGAAGAGGCGTTCATCACTCGTTGCCTCGATTCACTCCTTGCTGGTGACTATCCGCATGGTCGTCTTGAAATAGTTGTGGTGGACGGCATGAGCCAGGACCATACGCGAACGATCGTGGATGGCTATGCATCTCGCTCTTCGCATATCAGGGTCTTGGACAATCCGAACGGCACCATTCCGGCCGCCATGAATCTGGGCATTAGGCACTCGCACGGGCAAGTCATCATGAAAGTGGATGCCCATTCGACCTATCCGCCGAATTACATTTCCGACTGCGTACGCCATCTCTTTACGCATCAGGCTGACATGACGGGCGGTATCTGCGCGATCGCCCCTAGGAATGACACGTTGATGGCAAGAACCATCGCCGCTGCATTATCCCATTGGTTTGCATCGGGGAATGCCTACGTTAAGACCGGGACGCGCGAGCCTCGGTGGGCCGATGCGGCCGCCTTCGGTTGTTGGAAACGAGAAACGCTGGAGAAACTCGGAGCATTTGATGAGCGCCTGGCCGGCAGTTCAGACATGGATTTCAACGTCAGGCTCAGAAGGAACGGGGGAAAGATCCTCCTTGTTCCCCAGATTAGGGTGACCTACTACGCCGATCCAGACTTGGAGTCCTTTTGGAAACACAACTTCAATGACGGAGTCTGGGCGACCTACGTGCTGAAATTTGGAAAACGGGCCAGCTCTTGGAGACACTGGATTCCCCTTGGGCTAGTGGTCTGTTTGTTGGCGGGGGGCCTGGCGATACCGTTCCACGCGCTCGTGGGTTGGGCACTCGGGAGCATTGGAGTCGCCTACCTTCTGATCTGTATGGCTGCCTCCGTGCACCTCTGCATCAAGGGACGGACGTGGAACACTTTGTGGCTCTTGCCGGTAGTGTTCGCTGTCAGGCACATCGCTCATGGGTTCGGCGCGCTCTATGGAATTGCGCTGACTCTCATGCCGGGCTCAACGTGGAAGGGACGAAGATCGCCTTCATCGAATAATAGAGAAACAGACTATCGAGGAAGACGGCTGCTTGATATCGTCTGTTCCATGATCGGTCTAATCATGCTGTCTCCGTTGCTGGTTGCGCTGTGCCTGGTGATCAAGTTGGATTCTAAAGGGCCCATCTTTTACCGAGGCGCTCGTCTAGGCAGGCATGGAAAGCCGTTCAACATGCTGAAGTTCAGGACAATGTACTGGACCACCGATGAGTCCCGCCCTCCGATTACGACGAAGGGCGATCCCCGCGTTACTTCCGTTGGGACACTGCTGAGAAAATTCAAACTGGATGAACTGGCACAATTGATTAACGTCCTGAGAGGCGAAATGAGCGTAGTTGGCCCACGGCCGGAAGCTCCATTCTATTTTCAGTTCTACACCTCGGGCGAAAAGAGCCGGATCCTTTCCATACGGCCCGGCATGACCGATTACGGTTCCTTGCTGTTTCACGATGAGGAGGCGGTTCTCGCCGGGGCCGCCGATCCCGTGAAAGCGTACTTGGAACATATTCGCGCCGAGAAGGTCAAGGAACAGTTGCGTTATATCCGCGAGCGTTCGCTTCTTGTTGATCTCAGAATCATCGTCATGACAATCGCGACCATTGTGACGACACGCTTCCGAAGAGACAACGTTCGGAATCGCTCAGCTTCGTACGAAACCTAGTCGAGGAGTCGCATAGAAACCATCGCGACAGCTTATTTATATGCCGTACAAAGTTCCATTCGTTGATGTGCCCACTCATTTTTTGAGCCTGCAGGAGGAAATCCTGGAAACTGTGAGAAGTGTTCTCATGCGGGGCAACTTGATCCTCCGCGACGATCTCCGCCTGTTTGAAAACAATCTGGCGGCTTTCGTCGGCACCACGTATGCCGTCGGCGTCAATAGCGGTTCCGATGCGTTGCATTTGACCTTGAGGGCTTTGGGAATCGGGCAGGGGGACGAAGTCATTTCGGTGTCCCATACGTGTGTGGCGACGATCTCGGCCATCGTTCATGCGCAAGCCACGCCGGTGCTCGTGGACGTCGAAGAAGATTTCACCATGGACATGACGAAGGTGGAGGAGGCTATCACCCCGCGCACCCGCGCGATTGTGCCGGTCCATTTAAACGGCCGGGCCTGCGATATGGAACGGCTTGCCGACATTGCCCGTCGGCACAGATTGTTGATCGTGGAGGATGCCGCGCAAGCATTAGGAGCGGAATTCAACGGACACAAAGTCGGTTCATTCGGCATTGCCGGCTGTTTCAGCCTCTATCCATTTAAGATGCTGGGCGCCTTCGGCGACGGGGGAATTGTCACGACCAACGACCGCACCATTGCCCGAGAGATCTCGATCCTGAGGGATTATGGGGAAGACAGGCAGACCGGAGAAGTCCTTTATTTCGGCTTTAATTCACGCCTGGACAATTTGCAGGCGGCTATTTTGAACGTCAAACTGCAACACTTAGACACGTGGATTCGGCGACGTCGCGACATCGCCGATCTCTATCGCCATGGGCTGGGCGATATTCCTCAACTCAGACTGCCGCATTTCCCCGGCGAAATCTATGGCGACGTGTATATGAACTACGCCGTGAGAGCCGAGCATCGGGACGAGCTGGTGAGGTATCTCAAGAAGGGCGGCGTCGAACCGCTGACACCTCTATCGTTAATCACTCCGATACATAAACACAAGGCGTTAGGACTGGATCATGTTGCACTGCCTATGACCGAGATGATTGCCAAGGAGTTCCTGTATTTACCGATTTGTCCGGAGCTTTCCGATCACCAGATCCAGCATGTAATCTCCTCGGTAAGGGAATTTTATCAAGAGCGGTGCAGCCGTTCCGCTTATTCTCCGTGATCGTGCACGGTCCGACGGGTAGTATTCTTTCTCCGCGCTTCAGTAAGATGGCAACGGTGGGCAAGGGAAATCCCCATGGGCTTCGGCGCGCGGCTCAACGTCGGCAAACGCCCTCGCGACAGGTCCGTTATTCCGACATTCCATCAAGCACGCGAGTGAACGATTGATGTATGACGATCGTACATGGGCGATGGAATTGCTGACGGGGTTGTATCGCACCATGCTGCTGATTCGTCTCACCGAAGAACGAATCGCCGCTCTCATTGAAGCCAAGGAGATCAAGACGCCCTGTCATTTGTGCATCGGCCAGGAGGCGATTGCGGCCGGCGTCTGCGCCGCGTTGGACGGGCAGGATTCCATCTGGGGCGGGCATCGCTCTCATGGTCACTACCTGGCGAAGGGCGGCGATCTCAACGGCCTGCTGGCGGAGATCCTGGGGAAGACGACCGGATGCTCCACGGGCCGTGGCGGGTCGATGCACCTCATTGACACGGCCGTCGGGGTCATGGGGACGGTCCCTCTCGTCGGCGCGACCATCCCGCTCGCCGCCGGGGCGGCATGGGCCTCCAAATTGCGCGGCGATGGCCGAGTCGCGGTTGCGTTTTTCGGAGATGGAGCGACCGAAGAGGGCCACTTCCATGAGTCCTTGAATCTGGCGTCGCTGTATCGCCTGCCGGTCCTGTTCGTGTGCGAAAACAATTTCTATTCGACGCACATGCCGCTGGCGGAGCGGCGGCCCAAGGATAATATTGTCCAGAGCGCCGATCTGCACGGGATGCCCGGGGTTCGGGTTGACGGGAATGATGTCATGGAGGTCTATGAGTCCGCGCGCGCCGCCGTGAAGCGGGCGCGAGACGGACAGGGTCCGACCTTGCTGGAATGCCGAACCTATCGGTGGCGGGGTCATGTCGGACCGGCCTGGGATCTGGATGTCGGCGAACAGCGGCGGCGAGAGTTGGAAGAATGGTTGCCGAAGGATCCGCTCCCGCGCTTGCGCCGGCGGATTGTGGAAGCAGGCGGGCGATTGGACGAATTCGACACAATGGAACAGGAAGTCCGGGCGGACATCGAGGCGGCGGTGCGGTTTGCACGGGACTCTCCGACCCCCGACCCGAGCGAACTTCTTCAGCATGTGTATGGACCAAGGGGATAATCGGCCATGCGTCAACTGACTTATGCGCAGGCCATCCGCGAGGCCCATGCGCAACTCCTCAGAGAAGACTCTCGTGTATTTATCTGCGGCCAGGGTGTCTGGAATCCCTGGTACGCGGGAAAGAGCCTCTTGGATCTGGACAAGGAATTCGGTCGCGACCGGGTCTTGGATTGTCCGGTATCCGAAAATGCGACCACGGCTGCCGGCATCGGCGCCGCCATTGCCGGCATGAGGCCGATTGTGTTTCATGCGCGCATGGATTTCATGCTGTTGGCCGTCGATCCGATCATCAATCAAGCCGCGAACTGGTCCTATCTCTTCGGCGGCCAGGGCAGCGTGCCGATCGTCATCAGGTGTGTCATCAATCGCGGCGGCGAACAGGGTGCCCAACATTCCCAGGCGCTCCACGGCCTGTTCACCCACGTGCCCGGTTTGAAGGTGGTGATGCCGAGCACCCCGTATGACGCCAAAGGGCTGTTGATCGCCTCGGTGCGGGATAGGAACCCCGTCCTGTACATCGATGATCGATGGCTCTACGACGACTCGGGCGATGTGCCGGAAGAGACGTACGAGGTGCCGATCGGGAAAGCGGCAGTACGCCGTCAAGGCAAAGACGTCACGTTGGCGGCGACTTCATTCATGGCGGCTGAGGCGATACAGGCGGTAGAGACGCTGGCGGGGCTGGGCGTGGATGTAGAACTGATCGACTTGCGCACGGTGAAACCCTGGGATCGAGATCTCGTCTTCTCCTCCGTGGGAAAAACGGGCCGGTTGGTCATTGCCGACGCGGCCTGGCACAGCGGGGGCGTCGCGGCCGATGTCGCCGCGACGGTCACGGGAGAATTGTTCCATGCGCTGAAGGCGCCGATTCTTCGCGTCTGTCTTCCTGATGCTCCTGCGCCAACCAGCGCGGTTCTTGAACGTGCTTACTTTATCGGCCCCGGGGACATCGTCGCTGCCGTTCAAAAAGTCTTGCACTGACCCCTATCGAAGGTTCTATGCCCTACAAAGTTCCTTTTGTCGATCCGCGCGCCCATTACGCCAGGCTCAAGACGGATATTGATGCCGCCATTGCCGACTGCCTTTCGCAAGGCGATCTCGTGTGCCGCCGACACCTGCGCGACTTTGAGTCTCATTTGGCGTCGTTTGTCGGCGTCAAGTATGCCGTCGGCGTGAACAGCGGCTATCATGCGCTGCATTTTGCGTTGCTGGGAGCCGGAGTCGGACCGGGAGATGACGTCATCACCGTGGCGCATACCTTTGTGGCGACGGTATCGGCCATTGTTCATTGCGGAGCGAGGCCGGTATTGGTCGACGTCGGCGCAGATTACAACATGGAGCCGGAGGCGCTGGAACGGGCCGTGACGGCACGGACGAAGGCCATCATACCCGTGCATCTGAATGGCCGGCTCTGCGAAATGGAGAAGGTTGTGGCTGTCGCGCGCCGTCATGGTTTGGTCGTCATCGAAGATGCGGCGCAGGCGTTGGGCGCGACGTACGACGGACGGGTCGCCGGAAGCCTGGGAGAGGCCGGCTGCTTCAGTTTCTATCCCTTCAAGGTCCTGGGCGGATTCGGGGACGGCGGAGCGATTACGACCAATGATCCGCATATCGCGCGAATGGCGACATTCTTGCGGTACAACGGCGAGGATCGCGAAACCGGCGAATACCATCATCATGGCCACACGGCCTTGCTCGACAACGTTCAGGCGGCCGTGCTGGATGTGAAGCTGCGGCATCTGCCGGAATGGATCGAGCGCCGGCGCAGGATCGCCGAGTTGTACCGGACTGGGTTGTCCGATATTTCAGAGGTGGCCTTGCCGTACTTCCCCGACGCTCGCCGCCGGGACATCTATCAGAACTACGTCATTCGCACGGCCATGCGTGATCGGCTGCGGGCGCACCTGAAAGAGGAAGGGATTGAGACGTTGGTGCATTGGCCCAAACCGATGTGGGAACACAAGGGGCTTCATCTCGATTCTCCGTCCTTGCCTGAGACGGAACGAATCTGCCGGGAAGTGCTGTCGCTTCCGATGAGCGCCGAGACGACAGACGAGCAGGTCCGGCTGACGGTGGGCGCGATTCGTGAGTTTTTTTAAGGATACGATGGCGGTCGATTACAGTACGGTGACCGAGCAGACAGGCGATCTGGTGTCCCAGGAAGCCCTGTCGATGCTCTACACGAGGTACCGGTACGCGTCGCAATTCTGTGCCGGGAAGCGCGTGTTGGAAGTGGCCTGCGGACCGGGATTGGGCGTGCACTATCTCGCCAAGCACGCGCGGTTCATGGTGGGCGGGGACTCCACGCGGTCGTTGGTCGAGACCGCGCGACGTACGTCTGAGAGTGTTCTTCCTTTTGTCAGGATGGATGCGCAAGCACTGCCGTTCCGCCCGGAGAGCCTCGACGTCGTCGTCTGTTATGAGGCCCTGTACTACTTTCCGGAACCGGACTCTTTCCTGATGGAATGCCGACGCGTGTTGGGATCGGAAGGGCTGTTGGTATTGTGCAGCGTGAATCCGGAGTGGCCGGACTTCAATCCGAGTCCCTGGAGCTGTCGTTACTATCCGGCGAATGCGCTCGTCCGCCTGCTCCAGGCGCGTGGATTTTCCGCCGTCGTGCAGGGAGCCTTTCCCGTCGGAAACGACTCGGCGCGCGACTCTCTGATCTCCTCGATCAAACGTCTTGCCGTGGCCCTGCATCTGATCCCTTCGACGATGAAGGGAAAGCGGTTCCTGAAGCGGCTGTTTCTCGGCCGGCTTGCGCCGATTCCTTCGGCGCTCACCGAGGGGCTGGCCCCGTATCACCCGCCTGTGCCGGTGGAGGCAGGCTGCGCCGTGCCCAATTTCAAGATTCTTTTCGCCGTCGCTCGCCCGAACTAATGCGCACTCGCATCCCTTTCGCCGCGCTCCCTTCGCCGTAGGCCGCCGCCTTGGACTTAATTCAGGGTCGTTCGATCTCTCGTTGACTTCACGCCCCCAGCCGTTGAGAATCGCCAGTTCGCCGAACGACAGAGAAATTCTTCCCGGTGAAACTTTTGGCCGGCCACGCGATTCGCTTGCTCATAGGCCTGACGGCCGGGTTGATTCTTGTCCAAGCGACAATCCCCGCTGGCGCGCTCGCGTCGGCCGATATTCCCCTCGGCCATTGGTCATACGAAGCGATCGAACGGCTGACGGCGCTCGACATCATCGACCGGGCGATGGTTGTTCAGAAACCCTATAGCCGGAAACAGGCCGCCGCCTATGTGGGCCGAGCCATCGAGCGCATCAGGACCGATGATATCGCAATTGATGGCCGAGAAGCGGTTGCAGAGCTGCTCTTGGAACGGCTGATGCGGGAGTTTCGGCCGGAACTCATCAGCCTCGGCCTGTTGAAAGCGGCGCCGCAGGAGAAGCAGGGACTGTTGCGGGGAGGGGCGCGTGTGACCACCGAGGCCGACGCGTTTTTTGTGGGCGGAGGCCAGACTGTGCGATTTCGCGAGAATCGCGGCGGTGAATACTATGCCAACGGATTGCAGAACCAGACGGATGTGCGTGGATGGCTTGAAGTGAACGACTGGGCGGCCCTAATGGTGCAGCCGAAATTTATCAGCGACCGGCATCTTCTCGGCATCGGCGCCACGAATAACAGCCACAATTTCTATCTCCGTGAGTTCAGCCTCAAGTTGTCCTACTTCAATATTGCGCTCGAAGCCGGACGTGGCACGCAATGGTGGGGACCGGGCTACCACGGATCGCTCTTGCTCACGAACCATGCGTTTCCCCTCGATATGATCAAACTCGGCAGCGATCAACCGTTTCGGCTGCCTTGGAAGCTTCGAGAACTCGGCGAGTTCAAGATAAACAGCTTCCTTGCACAATTGGAGAAGAACCGCGACTTTTCTCGCGCCAAGATTTTCGGCCTGCGGGTGAGCTGGCTGCCGGCGGGCTGGCTGGAGATCGGCTTGACCCGGTTGACTCAATTCAACGGACGAGGCAGCGGTCAATCATTCCCCAGCGCAGTCGTCGACGCCTATCGCAATGAAGCGAACCAGGCCGGAGAACGGGAGGTGAACGAACAAGCTATGGTGGATTTTCGGGTCAGGGTGCCCCGCGTGCCCTACCTCGTGCCCTTTCCTGCCGGGATCCAGATCTACGGAGAGCTGGGCACGGAAGACAAATGGTCCGAGCTCCCGATTCCCAGCCGAGCCGCCATCTTGGGCGGCATTTACATTCCACAAGTCTTTCCCAATGACACGCTGGACCTGCGCATCGAGTATGCGGACACGGACCTGACGCGTCGCCGGCATCCCGAGTTGACGGAGGTCTGGTATAACAACGGCACATACACCAGCGGAATGCGGTATCGCGGATTTCCTCTGGGACACCATATGGGGACCGATGGTATCGACTTCTTTGTCCGCACCACTCGCTTCTTGACGGAGTCCATCCAACTCGGGGCCAATTTCAACATTCAGGAGCGCGACCGTGGGCGGCCCATCCATGAAAAAAAGCGGGAAGCAGCCGTCGATCTGACTTGGTGGTGGTCCGGCCGGACCCAATTCACGTTCGGCTATACCTACCAGCGCATTGAAAATCCCGGCCAGGTGGTCAATATCGCTCCCTTTGTTGAAAGCTTCGCCGCGGGGGTCACGGCGAAGAACCATCTGATATGGACTTCCATGGCCGTTCAGTTTTGACATGCGCTGGTTCCTTGGTTTGACAGCCTTTGCCCTTTTAGATTACAAGACCTGGCACGCCACCATGCCGCAAAAGGAGCCTGGATCGCTGTGTTACAAGGCTCTCGAAGCCGCCGGTCCTCTATCTGCCGCCTCCTGCTTGCTCTAGGCGTTCAGGCGCTGACATGCCTGCTGATCGTGGAGTTCGTTGTTCCGCTGGCGCTCCTTGCGCAAACGTTTCCCACTCCCCCGGGACAGGGTATTCCTCAAGGAATCAATCCCGGCCCAGGGGTGAATCCCTTTGGCCCGGGTGGTTTCGTAATGCCGGGTGGGTCCCAGGTACCGGGACAGGCGATTCTGACCAATCCCAATGCACTCCAGCCGATTGTGCCGGCGGTGACGCCCTGTCCGGTCCAGATTCCGCCGGATTTGAGTCCGAAAGGCAGCGTGCCGAATTTGAACGATTACTGGCCGGTGGAGCCGAGCAGCCTGCTGCCCTCTTCGGTCGAGCAGCGGATGAAACAGGAACAAGAGGAACTCGATCGCCAGCAGGAAAAACTCCAAGCGGAGAAGGAAAAGCGTGCGCTCGAACATCAACTCGAAATAGAACGCGAGAAGAAAGGCCTTCTGCAACCGCCCCCGGTGCAGGGCATGAACAATATTCCGGGCTCGATGCAGCAGCCGCCCTCGCCCCAGCAGTCCCAGCAATTGCAACCACCAGGACCCCCGGGGACTTTGCCGCGACCGGGGCCGGAAACGAAGCCGTTCTCGGCTGCATCGCTCCGGCAACAGGATTTTACGGTCGAGGAAGCCTTTGCCGAATTCTCGGTTTTGCATGGCGTAAAAAGTCGCCTCAAACAGTTTGGCTATGAATTCTTCGACGCGCAGGCCGGCAGCTTTTCTCCCGTCCAGGATGTGCCGGTCGGTCCCGACTATATCATCGGCCCTCAGGATTCGCTGGCGGTCCATATTTGGAATGTGCCTGATCAGAACCTCAATCGAAGTTTTATCGTCCCGGTGGAGCGCGATGGGATGATGGTGATTCCTCAAGTCGGCGCAATTCCGGTGGCTGGGCTCACGTATTCGCAGGCGGAGCGGGCAATCCGAACACGGTTGAGCAGTCTGCTGAAACGCTTTGAGGTCCATGTATCGATGGCCCGCATCCGAACCATCAAGGTGTACGTTGTCGGTGAGGTCAACCGCCCGGGGGCCTATGAGGTCAGCGCCTTGGCGACTGCATCGAACGCCGTGTATGCGGCCTGCGGGCCATCCCGGGCCGGTTCGCTTCGGCAGGTCAAGGTCCTGCGGGATGGTCGGGCCGCGGCGGATCTCGATATGTACGATTTTCTTATCCGCGGCGACCGGCGGCAAGACGCGCGTTTACAATCCGGGGATGTCGTGCTGGTTCCTCCGTTAGGTCCGGTGGTGGCCGTCAGCGGTTCGATCAAGCGGCCGGCGATTTATGAAGTAAAGTCGGGCACAAGATTGACCGATCTGTTGGAGCTGGCCGGCGGGCTGACGCCGTTGTCTGATCGGCGGCGGTGTCACGTTTTTCGGCTCGATCCCGTCCGCGGGAGGATCATGATCGACGTCGACCTCGTGGGCGCGCTGGCTGCTCAAGGCAAGGAGAAGGATCGGCCCGGCGCGGCGGGAGGCGATCCCTTGCTGCTCGACGGCGACTATGTCCGGATCGGCGTGTTGCCGACTCAGATCATGAATGTCGTCAGTCTGGTCGGATCGGTCAAGAGTCCCGGTCCGTATGAATATCGCCCGGGTATGACCGTGAAGGACTTGATTACGGAGGATCAGTTGACCGTGGACGCCTTTGCCGACCGGGCGGAAATCGTGCGGACCGATCCGGTGACCTATCAAACTCAGGTGATTCAGTTCAGTCCGAAGGCGCTGCTGGAAGGCAGCCAAGAGGAGAATCATCGCCTGCAGCGGCTTGATCAGATCGTCGTGTCCAGCCAGCATCGGCCGCCGAATCTGGTGCTTGTGGAAGGAGAAGTCAAACGGCCGGGCTATTTCACGATTGCAATGGGGGAGCGACTCAGTTCCGTGTTGAAGCGGGCCGGAGGCGTGACGGCCAACGCGTTTCCCGAAGGATTGGTTTTGATCCGCCAGTCGGTCAAGCTGCGTCAGCAAACCGAACTGGAGCGGTATATTGCTTCGGAACGGGCACGGCTCACCGCCCAGTCGGCCGAAGTGGCGGCGGGCGCCGCCGGCCTCACTGGCTCAGCGGTCATGTCGAACACCGGAATGATGGCGGAACAGCAAGTGCTGGGACTTCGCTTGCAACAACTTGAGGCTATCACGTCGCGCCTGGAGCTGGGACGGGTCGTGGTACGTATGGAATCCGTAGACCAACTTGAAGGCACCTTTGACGATATTATCATGGAAGCTCGCGATCGAATCACCGTTCCGACGCCGCCGCAGACCGTGAGCATTATCGGCTCCGTGAAGATGCCCAGTACCGTGGTCTATCGTCCGAACCTGGACCTGGATGCGTATGTCCGTCAGGTCGGTGGGATGACCGAGGATGCGAACAAGCGAGAGATGTATGTGATGCGCGCCAATGGGATGACTGACTCGGCCTATCTGGCTGCACGGGAATTGAGACCAGGCGACACGATCGTCGTGCCGCAAAAGGTTGAAGCCAAAACGCCGTCGCTTCCCTTATGGCAAGCGGTGGCGAGCATTATCGGAAGCGTCGCGCTGACCGCGGCCGGGATCGCCGTGATCGGTCGATAGTCGTTCGTTATGGCACCGTCCCAGGATCTTCCACAGGCTGTCATGGCGCCGGGGCGGGACAATCGGCTCGGCCTTCCTCCTGCGCTGACGGGGGGAACCGATCTTCGGTCCCTGCTAGCCGCGCGCGGCAAGTTGATTGCGGCGGTGACCTTCGGGGCGATCGTCATTGCCTCGATTGTCAGCCTGCTCCTCCCAAAGACTTACGAATCGACCACCACGTTGCTGCCGCAGTTGGAATCCAAGGAAGGCGGCGCGTTGAGCGCCTTGCTGACCGCCACCGCGGCGGGCGGCATGGCGCAGAATCTCGGCATCGGGTTGCCCGGGATTCCGACGACGCCGACGGATATTTTCGTCGCGATTCTCAAATCGAGGGTCATGGCGGACGAGGTCATTACGCGATTCAACTTGATGGACCGCTATGGAGAGCCGACCATGCAGCAAACGCGGGAGGAGTTGGCGGATCGGGTCAGGGTGGCGGTGTCGAAAGAAAAGGTCATCAAAGTAGTGGTGGAAGACCATGATGGACGCGTAGCCGCCGATATGGCCAACTTTTATGTAGCCAACCTGGACCGATTGAACCGGACGGTCAATGTGGGCAAGGCCAGTCAGAATCGTGCGTTTATCGAGCGGCGCCTGAGTGAAACCCAGGCAAGCCTGGTGAAGAGCGAAGAAGCGCTCAGAGATTTTCAGACCAAGAACAAGACGGTGGCGGTGGAGGCGCAATCCAAGGTGATGATTGAAGCGGCGGCGATGATTCAAGGCCAGATCACCGCCCAAGAGGTTCAATTGCAGGTGATGAGCTCGTATCTTTCCCAAGACCATCCGGAGCTGGCGCGAGTGCGCTCGAGCATCGAAGAGCTGAAGAAGCAGCTCACCCTGATGGAATCGGGAAAGGGAGGCAAAGGCATGTTGCCCGGCGACCGGCTTCATCCGGCCATGATCACCGTGCCCAATCTGGCGCTGCAATACGGCAGGCTTTTGCGCGAGGTCAAAGTGCAGGAGACGCTCTACGCTTTGCTGACCTCGCAATACGAACAGGCGAAAATTACCGAGGCCCGCGATACTCCTACCGTGCAGGTGTTGGACCCTGCGATTCCCGCAGACCGGCATAGCAAGCCGCGTCTCGTTCTCAATGCATCGCTCGCCGCCGTCTCCGGTTTCTGCATTGCGCTCCTGATCGCCTACGTATTGGCCTCTCGTGACCGGCCAAAATTCGTGCCTGTTTGAGCGCGCACAAAATTGACCCTGCTCAAAAGCTGATGCTAGAATGGCAAGCGTAAGTTTTCATCGCTAGGCGTAGCATTAGCCTCGTCTCGTATACCACCTTACACAGAGGAGTACAGGGATGGCTGTTCCAGTCTCCCAGATGTATACGGTCAGCAAATATGTGCTGACGCAGAAATTCAAAGGCATCAAGCGTTATCCGTTGGTGCTGATGCTCGAGCCGCTCTTTCGGTGCAACCTGGCTTGTGCCGGATGCGGGAAGATTCAGTATCCTGATCACATTCTTGATAAACGACTCACGCCCGAGCAGTGCTGGGCCGCGGCGGACGAATGCGGCGCGCCCATCGTCAGTATTCCCGGCGGAGAGCCGCTTATCCATCCCGAGATGCCCCGGATTGTGCGCGGTTTGGTGGAACGGAAAAAGTATGTGTATCTGTGCACCAATGCGATTCTGATGGAGCGCAAGCTGGATGACTATCCTCCGTCCCAGTTTCTGACCTTTTCCGTGCATATGGACGGGCTGAAGGAAGAACATGATTTGGCGGTCTGTCGCGACGGCGTCTATGATGTCGCGGTTAAGGCGATCAAGGCTGCGCTGGCCCGCGGTCATCGCGTAACGACCAATACCACGTTATTCGACGATGCCGATCCCGACCGGGTTCGAGCGTTTTTTGACGCCATGATGCGGCTCGGTGTCGAAGGAATGATGATTTCGCCGGGGTACAGTTATCAAAAAGCGCCGGATCAGCAACACTTTCTCAAGCGGAGCCGCACGAGAGAGTTGTTTTCAAAGATTCTCGGCAATCGAAAAAGCGGCTGGCGTTTCAATCAGTCCCCGCTCTTTCTGGAATTCTTGATGGGCAAGCGCGAGTATCAATGCACGCCCTGGGGCAATCCGACCTATAACGTATTTGGTTGGCAGCGGCCCTGCTATCTCCTCCAGGACGGCTATGTGAAAACCTACCGCGAGCTGATGGACGGGACCGATTGGGATCAGTATGGTACCGGTCGGAACGAGAAGTGCGCCGACTGCATGGTGCATTGCGGATACGAGGCATCGGCTGTTGAAGACACATTCGGATCCTTGAATGGATTTGCCCGAACCGTCAAGGTGACATTGCTCCCGAACGCGCGATAACAACGCATAGGCGCCAATTCCTCTCCGCGAGATGCGAAACACGAGCGACGAGATGAGATCTTCACGAGCGGTGCAACGATGACCGATACTAAATATCACATCCCCGAACAGGGGAACCTTGAGGGACATGTTTTCAGGCCGGCAACGAGCGCGGAATTGTCCGAAGCGGTGGAACTTGCCTTTGACTATCGTGGAGATGTGACCCTCGAGCTGTCCTCGGGCGAGACGATTCGGGGGTACCTCTTCAACCGCTCGGAAACCGGCCATGGACCCGCGATCGAATTGTTCCCTGCCGAGGGCGGGGCGGCGCGGGTCATTCCATACGCCGAGGTCCGATCGATTGCGTTCTCAGGGGAAGACACGGCAAACGGCAAGTCCTGGGAGGCCTGGATGTCGAAAAAGGCGTCCGAGCGTCACGAAGAGGCGGATCACGTGGCGGCCCAGGCCAAGGCGCGAGGCCATCTCTAAGACGATCGGAAAGGGGACGCCGCTTTTCCGGATTCCTGCGTCGTCGGGTCATCACGCCCATCGGCTGTCATAGTCGTGATCATTCTCATCTTCCTCAATTCAGGCTCCAATCCGAAAACCTCTGAATAATTCCTGCCGATTGTCGTGCATCATGACGATGAAATAGAGCGCGTCATCACGTCCTGTTTCCTGCCCAATTGTTGACAAAGTAGGGAGCCTATGTTAAAAGAGCCGGCCTCAAAATTAGGCACTCCCGCTGTGGTGGGGCTTTTTGTTACTTGAGTCAGAAACAGCAAGGCCTGGGACAAAAAGCCGAGCACAAAACAGGCTGCGGGGATTTCGAGGCTGGAGGAAAATCAGCGGCGGTCCCGTCCAGTGGCTTCTTGCGGCACTGGGGTTGGTCGTCTTCTTCCTTCCTTCAATCCTCTTCGCCACACATGAAGCCGATCATCGGTTCACCGTTGAAGGGTTTGTGTGTGATAAGGATGGAAAGCCGAGTTCCCAAGTCGAGGTGCTGGTCAAAGATACACGGGTGACGATCGGTCAGACGGTACGGACCGACAGCGACGGGTATTACAAAGTCACCCTTCATTTGCATAACGATAATCTCGGTGATCCGCTTCTCGTGGAGGCCGGCACCGAGCAAAAGCGGTATACGGTCCAGTTCGATCCAAAGGACTTGGAGAGCGAACGCCACCTCCAGGCGAATTTCGGCAGCGGATGCGAGCAGGACCTTGGCCCTCCGCGGTGGCTCGTGTATGGGTTGATTGTTGGAGCTGTCGCAGGAGGAGGTCTCATCGGATTGAAAATTTTCAAGAGATGGAAACGCAAAGAGCAGCGCCGGCGAAAGGGGCCGAGCAAGCGGCAGAAATAGCGCATGGTCCGTGCGGCGTGAGATCCCGCCGGATCGGGCTCTTGAAGTGTCGGGCGGGGGAAGGCCGGACGTGACCTTATTGGATTGGTAAGTGTCGGCGCTTTTGCTGGGGCCATAGTGAGCGTGCCTCGGGAAAAGCGTCTTTTTTCTGCCATTGAAAGTGTACGGCCGGGACGGCCCGGCATTGTAGAAAGGAGCGAAGTTTTTTATGGCGGGTACAGGGAAAAGCGCGCTGATTTTGATGGGCGGTGTCCTCGGATTCGGCTTAGCCGTGGCGGGTTGCGGGGAGGGAGGAGAAGGCCCGATTGTTCCGCCGCCGCCGGCTCCTGCAGAGTACGCCGATAAGCATATGCCTGCCGGATGGTGGACCGACCAAAAAATTATTGATGAGGGAAAAGAGATCTACATCGGCGCCAAGAATCCCGACGTGAACTGCGCCAGTTGCCATGGAAAAGATGGAAAGCCCGTGAAGGCGGGCGCGCGCGATTTTCGTAACGGCGACCGGATGAAGATGTATTCCGATTCGGTGTGGTTCTGGCGCATTTCCGAAGGCGTTCCCAATACCAAGATGAAAGCCTGGAAGACCAAGCTCTCGGACGAAGATCGTTGGAAGGTAATGGCCTTTGAGCGCACCTTTGGTCTGCCCGGCAAGGGATGGGATCCGGACAAGAAGGATTGGGTGCCGGCGGATCAGGTGAAGTCGGCCGCCGCGCCGGCTGCGACGCAAACTGCCAAGGCGGAAACTTCAGAGTAGGCATGTCCCGGTCAGTCAGGCGGAGAGGGGGCGATTCAACATCCTGCTAGATGATGAGGAGGGGCGGCGAACAATCATGAAGATGTGGCAGCAGAGTCTGTTGGCTGTATTCGCCCTTGTGGCTGTGATCGGAGGCGTGGCGTATGCCCAGGCCCCGAGCGCGCCCCCCGTCGAATTCCCTTACACGGGCAATCGAACCGCGGTATGGATCGTCGCCCAATTGCACATCCTCTTCGCGGGCTTCATCCTCGGGGCGCCGATCTTTGTCGTCATCTCCGAATGGTTAGGGTACCGAAAGCAGGATCCTCGATACGACCGTCTGGCGAAAGAAGTCACCAAGGTCACCGTCATTTTATACAGCATGACGGCTCTCACCGGCGGCTTGTTTATCTTCGTGCTGCTGGCGACATATCCCCAGTTCACCACCTGGTTGATCAATCACTTCTTCCTGATCTTCGCCGTCGTCTATCCGCTGCTCTTCATCGCGGAGACGATTCTGCTCTACATGTATTTCTATACCTGGGATGCCTGGAAGGGGGACAAGAAAGCGCGGCATATCGCACTCGGCGTCCTCTTGAACCTGGTCGGCACCATCACACTTTTTGTCATCGACGGGCCGACATCCTTTATGAATACGCCGGTCAAAGGGGAAGGCGTGTCACCGGCCGACTATCTGGCCACCGCCACACTCTGGGATAAGGTCTTCAACTATAGTTGGATTCCCATGAATCTTCACCGGTTGGTGGGAAACGTCACTTTCGGCGGCTTCGTCGCCGGTCTCATCGCCGCCTATATGTATATGGGCGCGAGGAAAGAGGAGGAGCGCTCCTATTACGACTGGATGGGATTTGTCGGAAACCTGATCGGCGTCGGCGCGCTCTTGTTTCTGCCCTTCATGGGCTATCTGTATGCCTATGAATTGTGCGATTACGACGCGTCGATCTGCCCGTACATGATGGCGGACCAACTGTCGATGTTCTTCGAAATGCAGGGAGCTATGGTCGGCCTCATTTTCCTGGCCAGTAATTACTATATCTGGTTAAGCATGAAACGGATTGAAGGTGTCGAGCGAGTCAGGATGACGATCCTGGCTCCCATCGTCATGGTGGCGCTTCCCGGCGTGATGACGAAGGTGATGACGGACTATCCGGTGCCCGACCCCATGTCCCTGGTTTTTCTCCTGCCCTTGCTCTTTGCGCCGGTTATTCTTGGCCGGTTCATTCCGATCACCGTATCGTCCCGCACGGTGATCAAGGTCGGATTTTTGATGATCGTGGTCGGCAATGCCATCTGGATGACCCCGCATGGGTTTGTGCCGACGGGTGCGAAGCTGGTAGAGCATTTGGAATTGCCGTCCGAATGGAACTGGCTGGCATTGATGCCCGCGAAGAATTCGGCCGCCTTTACGTTGGTCTTTGTCACCGTTGTGAATTACGTTATGTATAATCGCGCCATCACGCAGGGCACCATCGTCTGGGGCCGCATCGATTTCGTCTCGCAATTTGTGTTGGTATTCCTGGCGTTCAGCATGATCTGGACGATGGGCCTTATGGGGGCCATCCGGTCGCTGCTCCGCAAGTATTTCCATACCTACAACCTGTTGCCCGACTTCACTGCGGAATCCTACACGCCGACCCTGGCTTATTCGGCCTGGTGGATTACCGCCATTACCGTCGTGTTTTTCTCCGTGGTGAGTTTCGCGATTTTTATCACCCTTCGCGCGCCGGAAACGAAGGCGCATGCGCCTGAAGGGAGCCCTGTTCCTGCGGGGGCGAAATAGAGGCTTGCACGAAGCACGTGTAAGCAAACAAGAGGTCTCATGGGAAACGTCATCAAGAAATCCATCGTCGGACTCATCATCGGCGCAATTCTTTTCGGCGCGTCGAACGTGTTGGGCTTCCCCTTCGTCTTTCAGGTCATGTTCTTCGCGTATGCCATCTTGGGGACCGTCGTCTTCATCATGCTGGATGCTCCCTCACTCCGGCCGATGGCCGGCGGAAAGGCGTTGGGCGCGCTGATCGTGTTCTATCTCGTTCTCTGCGGCGTCTACATCGCGGGCGGGTCGCTTTGGCCGCAGTTTGATCCGGAAGACGAGCGGGGAAAGATCAACCAAATCCTGAAGCCGAAGCGCGAACGCTATGAGGCCGGAAAAGTCGACGTACTGATGGAGAGGGCCAAGGCGCTCGATGAAAAGGCCAAGGAGTTGACGGCTCGTCTGCAGGCTCTCGGGGCGAGCCAGGCGCCGGGCGATCAGAAGGCCGGCGGAGAAGGCGCGCCTCCCCCAACCACCGGCAGTGCGGCCGGCGGCGACGTTGCAAAACTGGGCGAAGAGCAATGGCAACTGCAGGAATGCTACAACTGTCACAAGCTCAAGGGGGAAGGCGGGAAGAAGCGGGGTCCGGAACTCGACAACATCGGAAGTTTGATGACCGTTGAGGACATCAAGACCAAAATCCTCGATCCAAAGAGCTGGATGGCCGAAGGATTTGAGAAAGAATACGACAAAGGCAAGATGCCCGACAAGTATAAGGACCTGATGGAAGATAAAGACGTGGACGTGCTCGCCGCCTGGTTAGGCACGTTTAAGAATGCCTCCATCAATACGCCAAAACCGATCAAGAAGAAATGACGATGCAGCCAAAGCTCAAGTCGAAAGTCCTGTGCACGGATCGTGAAGTCGGCGAGGTGACGCGGGTCATCGTCGATCCTCTTTCTCAGGAAGTGAGCCACATTGTCGTGGGTGGCGACGGCATGGGCCCGCTCGAGCGTCAAGTGCCGATGGGACAGGTCTCAGGCGTTACGAATGACCGGGTGACCTTGAAGTCCTCGTCCGCTGATTTCGCGACATTGCCGGCTTTCAACCGCCAGGACTACGTCACGACCCATGAAGTAGAGATTGCGCATCTGGAAGACAACATTCATGTGACTCCGGGGGAAGTGCTGGTCCCTCT
>DASSBQ010000206.1:0-3043 GCA_035698625.1 Nitrospiraceae bacterium | reverse complement strand
CATGCGGAAATGCCTCCCACGCGTCTCCGCACGGACTGTAATCTTCTCGAACGGTTCCCCACGCTCGTTCGCTGAGATAGGGTCCCCAACGCTTCCAATGCTTATGTCGTCGGGCATCCTCGTCCAACCGCCCCATCTCGTTTAATAGATGTGCCGGTTTCGCTTCCATCGATACGGGCCTCTCGCCTCGCATAGCCACCTCTTCTTCACGTTTGGTCGTCCTTATCCCAGGCGGTAGCATGCTCCCACGAATCCGGGACAATCAATCAATATCCGTGACCCGGATGGTTTATCAAGTCAGCCGATCGGTCCGCTGGCCGGAATGGGCCCGCCGCGAAGGCAAGCACTGCCCCCTTCCAACTGTGCCGACCGGGGGAAGCGTATGCTTAGGAAGATGGACGGAGAGGAGATCTGCTGAATGAGGACTTCGGAATTAACTCCAGACAACGCTTTCTTGATTCATCAGATAGTCGATGACTTCGATGCTGTCGCGCAATTGAAGCTGCGCCTGTTCTGACATGGGAAGGATGGCTCCGACGAGCTTGCCTGATTCGACTTCTTCCAGCGACGGAATGCCATCCGTGTCGCGTTTTTCAAGATTCGATCGATAACTGGCCACCTATGCCCCTCCAATTCCTTTCTCGGTATCCCTGCAGCAATTCTTGAGCCAGATCGAAGCGTGTTCGTTGTATCCCGTTGACTGTCGGTACATTCAAGCATAGCACATGGTTTTGTTCCACGACGAAAAAGCATTGTAACCACGGAATAACGTGTGGTTTTCACGACTGGACGTCACTGAGATTGTGTTACCGGAGGCAGCGCGCCGAGATAGGAAAATTCACCGATCTTGACCAGTGAGGTATCGGATTTCAAGCGAAAGTCATCCGCCTTGGTGTCAACAAACTCCGGGTCCACCGTCAAATCTGAGTCAGGCCGGAGTTCCGGAGCCGGTTGAGGCGGAGAACCCTGACGTAGGTAATTGCCCTCCTCGTTCTGAAGGGCGTTGAAGGCCATGGTGACGCGGCTGGAAGGGCCGACCATGAACCCGAAGCGGTTGAGACTGACGATGTTTCCCCTTGCTTGCACCTGCGAGGCGCCCAAAAAAGCGGCTCCTCCTCCATTCTTCACAATCGTATTGCTGACGAGTTCAGCGGTCGCTCGATCAGCGACGACCACTCCTTCGAACAAATTCCGGGTGATCACATTTCGTTCGAGACGCACGGCGGAGGTGCCGACGACGTTCACGCCATGGTCGTTGTCATGAATGAAGTTTCCGGTCAGCGTCGCCTGCGAATCGACAAATTGAATGCCGGTCGTTTCGCTTCCGCCTAGAACACTGTCCTCAATGCGCACATCTTCCACCTGCTGACCGAAGAGGAGTCCGTTCACACGAATCCGGCGCAGCACAATGTGGCGGCCGAGAAACACCCCGACCGCTTGGCCTCCGTGTTCATTGACTGTGAGGTCGCTGATCTCAATATCCGCCGCTCCATAAGGCAGCTTGCCGACAAATAGGGCCCCGACGACATCGCTGCCCAGCAGGGTCACCTGATCCATGCCTGCGCCGACCAGCTTGAGTCGTTCCTTGTTATGGATTCTGACATCCTCCCGGTAGGCGCCGGGACCGATTCGGATGGTATCGCCTTTCCGGGCGTCGTCAATCGCACTCTGAATGGACCGGTATTGCCCCGATCCGTCTTGTGCCACGGTCAACGTCCTCGGACTTGCGACGGCGGGCTCCTCCGCGGTTGCCGAATCCATCGAGCCGAGGAACATCACTAAACACAAAACCGCTCCAAGTCGAGCCATCAACTAGCTCTTACAGGCACGCGCGCCGGCTTGTCAATCGGCTGCCATCGCCGGCCGTGGTTGCCGCGTCTGCATCCGCGTGATAAGGTCCGCGGCTATGATTTTGGTGGGACTCACCGGTGGTGTAGCGACCGGCAAGAGCACCGTCGCCGGTCTTTTTCACCGGTGCGGCGCGGTCGTCATTGACGCGGATCAATTGGCCCGACAAGTCGTGGAGCCGGGCAAACCGGCATGGCGAGACATTGTTCGGACATTTGGAAAGACCATCCTCCGTTCCGACGGATCCATCGATCGACAAGCGCTCGGAGCGATCGTGTTTCAATCGCCGCGCCAGCTTCGGCGGCTCGAACAAATCATCCATCCGAGAGTCGCGCGCGTCCAGGCCGGCCTGACGAGGGCGATATCGGAGCGGCAGCCGAACGCGGTCGTCATTTACGAGGTTCCGCTGCTCTTCGAAGCAGGAGTCGACAAGCGCGTCGATACGACCATCGTGGTGGCCGCCGATCGCCGCACACAGATCGAACGACTCTCTCGAAGGACCGGGCTTCCTCGCAGCGAGATTCTGCGTCGTATCAGAAGCCAGATGCCTCTCCCACGGAAATGTCGAATGGCCGACGTGGTCTTGGACGGAACCATGCCGCTTTCGCAGCTGAGGCGGGTGATCGCCCGGCTCTATGAACAATTGGAGAAGAAGGCATGAATCTTTCTTGTCCAAGCTATCCATCGGTTCTAGAATCACGCCATAAGCGCCAGTCCACCCGCCACCTCAACCAGGAGGTCATCCATGCCGACCTATATCAGCCTTGTCAAGTTCACCCATCAGGGCGTCACCACGATGAAGGAGAAAGGCGTCGAGCGCGCCGATGCGGTCCGGAAGAACGCGCAATCGCTCGGCGGCAAGCTGCTTCAAGCGTACTATTGTCTCGGCGAGTACGATGTCATCGCCATCTGGGACTTCCCCGACAATCGAACCGCAATGAAGGCGGCCGTTCTCAATGCCGCCATGGGCCACATCCATATCACGACAATGCCGGCCGTCGCCCGTGACGAGTGGAAACAAATTCTTCAGGAAACGGTCGGGAAGCGCAAATAGTGATCAGTGCGGCTCGCCGCGGGTCCGCGCACCGCGGTGCGCTGCTTCGCCGAAGTCGGACGCGGGGGAGCCGGTGAAATTCGTCACCCCCTATGTTAGATTTTCATCATGCGCCGAATAGCGATTATCGGATCAGGACCG
>DASSBQ010000205.1:0-11144 GCA_035698625.1 Nitrospiraceae bacterium | reverse complement strand
CACGCCGGGGTCGGGAGGGTGAGAATGACGGCCTTTTTGAACATCCTATATTAAATCACTCTATCCCTTGATATTGCCGATCGGCTTGAGTTCCGCGACTTTTTTCGTGATGCCGGCCTGATCCACCGTGCGCACGACCTCGGAAATGTCCTTATAGGCCAATCCCGCCTCTTCGGCTAATCCGGACATCGAGACAGCTTTGACCACGATCCCGCGCTGCTTCATCTCTTTCTGAAGCGCTTCGCCGCGGACCGCACGTTTCGCTTGCCCTCGCGACATGGTGCGGCCGGACCCATGCATGGTTGACGCGAAGGTGTCCTGCACAGCCCGCTCCGTCCCGACCAGCAGGTATGATCCCGTCTCCATCGAGCCGCCGCAAATGACCGGTTGACCAATGTTCCGGTACCGTTCCGGCACCTCGGCGCGACCAGGCCCGAACGAGCGGGTGGCGCCCTTTCGATGGACCAGCAATTCCCCTTCCGGATACCGCTCTACCTTGGCGATGTTGTGCGCCACATCATAGACCAGGTCCATCCCGAGGGCTTCGGGTGGCTGGTCAAACACGGCCCCGAACGCTTCCCGAACTTGATGGGTGATGACTTGGCGATTGGCGAAGGCCGCGTTGGCGGCGCAATTCATGGCGCCGAAATAATCCTGTCCCTCGGGCGAACGGAACGGCGCGCACGCCAGTTGTTGATCGCGGACCGTGATCCCATATCGCCGCATCGCTTTTTCGAAGATCTTGAGATAGTCGCTCGCGACCTGATGCCCGAATCCGCGGGACCCGCAATGTACCATCACAACAATCTGGTCCCGACCGTAAATGCCCATGGCCGCCGCCGCGTCATGATCGAACACCCGGTCATCGGTGACGACTTGAACCTCCAGGTAGTGATTACCCGACCCAAGCGTGCCGAGTTGGTTGATTCCCCGTGTCACGGCTTGATCACTGACACTGGAAGAATCGGCCTGATCGATACAGCCCTTCTCCTCGATACAGTCCAGATCTCGCTGCCATCCGTACCCGCGTTCGATACACCAGCGGGCGCCATGACGCATGACATCCGCAAACTCTTTCCTGTTCAACCGCACGAAGCCTTGCGCGCCCACACCGGCAGGGACCCGGCGAAACAACTCCGTCATGAGCAGATCCAACCGAGGCCGAATATCCGCCAGGGAGAGATCGGTTCGGATCAACCGCATCCCGCAATTCACGTCATAGCCCACCCCGCCCGGTGAAATGATGCCTTCGGTCGTGTCGAACGCAGCCACCCCGCCGATGGGAAATCCATAGCCCCAATGGCCGTCCGGCATGCAGAGCGCATAGCGTTGGATGCCCGGCAGGCAGGCCACATTGGTAACTTGGTCGAACACGCCCCGGTCCATGGCCGTCATCAACGGCTCACTCGCGTAGATGCGCGCCGGGACTACCATGCCGGGTTTTTCCGATCGCGGGATCTCCCACACCTCATCGGCAATCCGGTTCACCACCATGTCGGTATTGAACTTCATACGTCGACCACGACTCTCGCCTTCCAGCCGCTGTCCGTCTGCTTTACTTCATAGAGGTGCTTCGTCACGCCTTTGACATCCGAACGAAGCTCCTGACGAGTCGGATCCACCGGTTCACCATGGACATGGCCATGCAGCCGGCACGCGCCCTCGCCGCTCCGGCGATCCAGTGTAAGCGTCGCGTCGTGGAAGACCACCCCGTGTGCATCTTTTAAATAGACCAATTCCTCCAGCCAGTCGAACAGCAAGGACGACAGGTCGGCGGCGTGTCGATCGACCGGGTGCTCCCACGTTCGCCCTACGGTGGCCGGATCGGCCAGACATTGGATCATGGCGTCCGTAGCGGCCCTGATCAATTCGTCAGGTGAATCGGCGATCGCCTCGAAGGCCATATCGGCCACCGCGATATCATCCAGAAATGTCACCTGATACGGCATCAGCGGCGAGCCGCGCGCCGCCGGCGCGCGGCGGCAAAGATAGCCCGGACCTGTTCAATGCCCGTCAAACTGTGACCGAATGGGTTCGGAACTTTTCCCTTGAGCAACATTTTCAGCCCGAGCGGCAACACGCGGAGCAGGCCCGACAGGCTGCCGCCGATGACCTTTAGCGGCATGACGGCTTCATTGAGGCGGCCGTCACGTTCAATGAGGTCGGCAAATCCGGCGATGTGGCGCGCCCCGCCGGTGGAGGTCAACCCGCGATCCATGGCTGCTCGCCGCAAGCGAATAATCGCTTCCATCGGCTTGACATCTTTCGGACACACCTCGACGCAATAATTGCAGCGGGTGCAATCCCAAATCCCATCCGGTCCCTCGAGCGCCTGGAGGCGGCGGTATTTGTCGCTGTCCGGCTCCCGCGGGTCCGATAGGAAACGGTCGGCCTTCGCCAGCGCCGCCGGGCCAAGAAATCCTTTCGAGACCTCATGACTCGTGCAAGCGGCCACGCAGGCCCCGCACATGATGCAGGCATCGACATTATGAAATTGGTACGTTTCCGGCGCCAGACGCAGCTGCGCAGACAGGCCATATCGACGCGTGGGACTCACGGTCGGGCTGAGCCAGGGGGTCACAGCCCCCACCTTGTCCCAAAAGGATGCCATGTCCACGATGAGGTCTTTGATGACCGGCAGATTATCCATCGGTCCGATGCGCAGCGTGCCGTGACGCTCCAATTCTTTGCGAATCGAAGTGCGACAGGCGAGCTTTTCCGTTCCGTTGATATCCATGGCGCAGGAGCCGCAGATGGCGGACCGGCAGGAGTAGCGAAGCGAGAGGCTGCCATCCAATTCATTCTTGATCCGGATCAAGGCTTCCAAGACCGTCATGCCGCGCCCCACCTCCAAACGATAGTCTTCCCAATGCGGCTTCGCGTCGCATTCAGGATTGAATCGCCGGATGGAAAAGGTTAAACGCATGGTGGCCAGAAAATAAGATTGGTGATGTCGTGATTTGGCGAGGTGAGCTGCTTCTCCGAGCGAGCCTTCGATCTGTACTTCGCGAAATTACCACGTCGCCACATCGGCAAGTGGCAGATTCAGTCGAGTTCAAAGACTTTGGGATAGGTCGTGAGGTTCCGGCATCCATCCTTGGTGACCAAGACCATGTCCTCAATGCGCACCGCGCCCAAGCCGGGATAGTAGAGACCCGGTTCCACGGTGACGACTTGGCCTTCCCTGAGAACGGAACCGGTGCGGCTGATGCGAGGCAGTTCATGGATGTCCAGACCCACCCCATGGCCGGTGCCATGAAAATAGCCCTGCATTCGTCCATTGACGAGACCCGTGCGGTACCCGGCTCGCTCAAATCGCTCGCAGATGCCCTGATGAATCTTCGCGCCGTCGGCTCCGTCGCGCACCTTGGTGATGGCTTCTTCCTGAGCGTCCTTCACTGTTTGGTACAGGCGTTTGAGCTCGGCCGACACTTTCCCGCGAATGATCGTCCTCGACATATCGGCGAAATACCGGCTCGTGGCCGATCGCGGGAAGACATCGAAAATGATGCTGCGGTGAGCCGGCAGCGGACCGCTGCCTTCATTGTGCGGATCACAGGCTTGCTCGCCGCCGGCCACAATGGTGTGCTGCGCGATGCAATCGCGTTCCATCAAGGCAAGATTGATCAATTTCTTGATCCCTTCGGACGTCACCACTTCCCCGTCCAGCCAGAAGTGATCATCACGGATGACGGCTCGGCGCAGCACGTCATGAGCCGCGGCGACGGCTTCTTCGGTCGCCCGCTGCGACGCCTCGATATGCCGGACCTCGTCGTCCGTCTTCACGACACGGCTTTCGTAAAACGGTTCCCGTTTCGACTGGAGCTGGTAGCCCAGTTCCTGCAGCCTCGTCGCATGAAGGAAAGGAAAATTGGCCGGGACGACGATATGCTTGATGCCTCGATCCCGGAGCACCTGGTGGATCACGTCCACGGCCGCCGGTTCCACGACGCCCTGCTGCTTCGCTCTTCGTTCAATGTCCGAATACGAAAGCACCGTATCGACACTGGCCTGACTCTTGGCCCGATCCATTTCGAGATCGCTCATAACCATCAGCCGCTCGCCCCCGATCTCGAGATAGATGAACGGGTCAGGCGCGATGAAGCGGGTGGCGTAGTAAAGGTTGGAATCAAGCTCGCTGGCCGCGATGAAAAGAGTAGCGGACTCGCTTCGGTCCGGCTGTGCTGAGGTGGTGAATGACGACATCAGGCGTGCAACGAAACTGCTTAGCGGATGCTATCACGCGGTCCGGGGGTGGTCAAGGAGTCCGCTCCCTGATCGGCAGCCGCCGGCATCGGCGGCTGCGCGGGCGAAGACGACCGCGGTCGGCGTAACTCGAGTGCGGGATCGAATGCGGGGCCGTTCTCTTCTTGCGGCGTCAGAATATCCACGGGAAGCAATACGGTATTTTTCAGCACGTCGAACGCCAGTTGGGCCACCCCGGTCAGGCCGGTGGCAAACGACTTCATCGGGAGATAGGTGACGTCCGGATCGTCGATGGATCCTTTGATCTGAAACAGCGCGGTCGCCAACCCTTTACGGTCTCCCGCCACGAGCCGGCCGAATAGCGGAATCGACTTCAGAAATTGGGAATAGGGCCCGAAGGGGCTGACGGCCGAGACCATGTCGAGCTGATCGGTCGGCATGTCGTAACTGCCTGCCGCCGTAATCTTCACGACCGGGCTATCAACGATGAAATTTTGGGTCTGGACCAAGCCGTTGTGGACCATGAGGGTCGCGGTCATCTTGTTGTACTGCAATCCTTCCTTTTCAAAATCCACCTTGCCTTGCAAGACCGCCGGGAGATTGAGAATGCTCAGAATCTTCCAGATCGCCCGTGTGTCCGTTTTGAGCACATGCCCCTCTTCCGCAACGATCTCGATTTTGCCGTTCAGCGTGGGCAGCACCCCATGAGGATTGCGGCCATGCCCTCTCAGAGCGCCGACAAGTTTGACATCGCCCGTCATGGATTCATCAGGCGCTCCCAAGAGCGGGACCAGCGCTTCAAACGGAATCCCCGTCATCCGGATCGACCCTTCTGTTTCTGCCGGGGCATGCCTCGGGAGATGAACGACCAGGCGCCCCGCGACTTGACCGGCTCCCGATTGTCCGGCGACTCGGTCGAGATCGAGAACTCCGTCCTGGATGACCATACGGCCGGAAAGGCCGCCGAACCGGAGGTGCTTGTAATACCCCTTGTCGATGGAGAACGTGGCGCTGACCTGGCTGGTCGCGGCCAACAGTTCCAGCAGTTCGCGGATAGGCGACCGTTCGCCTTTCGGGATCAGTAAGTCGATGTCCAATTGCGGCGATTCGATTTTAGCGGCGATCAGGGGCTTGGTCGTCCAATTTCTCACCGTACCGGACAAGCTGAGGTCGCTGTCTTTCACATGAAAGGACAACTGTTTGATATCCGCGCTATTCCGAGCAAACTTGAGCCGGACATAGAGATCTTCGATGTGGCCGTCCAATCCTTTCGCCGTCATGAGTCCGTTGGTCACCGCCACCCAGCCTCCGGTGCGCCAACTCTTCCAGTCGGCATTATTACCTTTGATGTCCATGGACATCTCAAAATTACCCGCTTCGATTCCGCCTTTGTAGATCCATTCCGGCAGACTGGACAGTGAAACGGTCCCTGTGGCGAGTTCGGCATCGATGGTGAACCGCTCTCCGAGCGTGATTCTTCCCTTCAAGGGCAGACGCAACGGCGGCAAGACCAGCTCCAGTCTTGTGATCGTCAGGCCGACATGTCGGACCATATCCGCCTCAAATTCAAGGGATGCCGGCGCGCCCGGCGCCTTTTCTCCCAGATAGGGCACGGTCAGTCTGGCGTCATTGAGGACCAGGTCGCCTCGAAGATGCGGGGAAGCGGTGACGCCGGACAAAATGAATCGGCCGGCGACGATTCCAGACAGAAGCTCTTCCGGAATGCCGCCCGACGACACGAATTGGCGCAAATGCGACGCATGCCCGCGCGTCTTGATGACGAAATCTTGGAACAAACTATTGGATCCACCTCCGATCTGTCCGTTGATCTGCAGGTGGGTGTCGCCGAGCATCGCCGTGACTTGATCAAACTGAGCCCCTCCCGTCTGCGAGAACACAATGCGTCCGTGGATGGCGGTCAAGCGTTGCGGCAGTGCCGGATGGGACAAGGAGGCCTGCTGCGCAACGACTTCCCCTCCCGCAAACGTGACTCCATCCGGTTTATCGAGCGGGCCCACCAGACGGAACGTCGGTTGCGCCTGTCCTTCGATATCCCGAGACTGGGCCAGCATTGAGGCGGTGCGATCCGAGTGAATACTTTTTGCGAGGAACCGGACGAGCTCGGACGCCGCCATGGTGCCGTTGATTTCCAGCTCCAACCAGGGGCCGGATTCCAGGAATGAAACAATCGCTTTCCCATCTGCGATCTGGATTGCGCCGTACGCTCCGGTGATCTTGGTGACACGAATTCGCCCCGCCTCGACTGAAATCGAGGCGGCAATGTCTTGGGTGGGAACACGGCCGTTCCCGATCAACGCCCGGCCTTTGATGACCCGAAAATCTCCGGTCATGGACAGCTGCTGGCTCCCCGCCGTCGAGCCGGTCAATGTGGCGGACACAACCTCAACCGTCCCGCCGAGCTGACGATCGGTCACCAAGGCGGGAAGCTGCTCGTGGATCCATTCGGCGGGGAACCTGGCAAACAGTTCGTGAAGGTCTACCGACGGAGAAGCAAACGTCACTGAAAACGTCGGCTGCGGTGTCATGAGCCCCGCCATATTCGCCTTGGCGGTCACCACCAATTGATCGACATTTGCCGCAATATCGGTCAGCATGACATCGTATCCGGCCACGCCCGGCACAATACGGATCCCGCTCTTGATGTTCGCCGCCCCCCGCAATTGTTCGGGGACCGGGCGGGGTCCGAAAAATTCCGCCACTTCGCGGAGCTGCAGATCGTTCGCTTCCAGCATGCCGTCGAATTGCAGCGCCGGCCGCGCCGTATAAGGTTCTTCAGCGGCAAAGGTCGCCGAAGACTCGCTCAACATGACGGTTCCGGTGAGGGAGAATGCCGAAGGCGTCCGATCGTTCGGAAGCTGAGCCGCGACGTGGAGATCGCCTTGCGCTTTGCCGGGATACACTTTGAGCGCCACTTCGACATCCTCCAAGCGCGCCGTCCTCACCCCATCGGGTCTTGCTTCGTCCGTAATCGTAATGTGGCCGTTTTGAATCGTCGCCTCACGAATTTGAAACAATCGACCGAACATCTGAAGACTGCTTTCATCCCGCGTCGAGGTTTGAATTCCGGCCAGGACGTTCCATTGCCCGTTCTTGAAACGATGGAAGGCAATGGTAGGCTCTTCCAAAAAGATCCGTTTCGCCACGACTTGTTTTCGGAGCAATGGAAGCAGGCGCAGGACAATATCGATGTTCTTGGACGTGAAGACCACGTGACTGGGATCATCATGCCCATAGACGGCCACCCCGCTCAATTCGAGCCGGATGCTGGGCAGCACCACCAGCTTCACCCGATCGACCTCGATCTTCCTCTTCAGGCTGGCTTCGAGTTGTTGCAGGAAAAATTGCTTAAGGAAGTCGACTCCCGTCAGCTCACGAGAGTACAACAGGAAAAGCACACCGAGGACGAGCACACCGAAAATGAGTAGAACGACGACGCGGAACCGTTTCACTCCTCCTCCACAGTTGTGACAAACGATCTTACCGGATGGACCGCGGGGAAATCCAGGAAACGATCCCGGGGGCCTGCCCGTTCTGAGGTAGAGCGATGTTGTCGAAGACACTATAATGCGGCCGCAACCGCCGAAACGGCTTGACGAAGGAACAGGCATGACCATCCAGCGACGTCCAAATACCGGACGCACGGCCCTCCTGCTATCTCTCCTCTTTCTCATCAGCGTCGTCACCTATATCGACCGCGTCAATATCTCGGTAACGGCCCGGCAAATGATGCCGGCCTTCGGATTGACCGATCAGGAGATCGGGCATGTCTTTTCGGCGTTTGTGTTGGGCTATGCCCTATGCCAGATTCCCGGGGGACGACTGGGAGATCGTTGGGGCGCGCGCATGGTTCTGACCGCGGCGCTCATCTGGTGGTCGGTCTTCACGGGGCTGACAGCACTTGCAGCGACCTCGCCGCTGGCCGGCGTCCTGGGGATCACCGGGTCCCTGCTGTTCGTGCGCTTCATGCTGGGAGTCGGAGAAGCGGTAGCGCTGCCCAATTTCAATCGCGCGGTCGCCGACTGGGTCCCTTCTCACCGCCGCGGCCTGGGCATCGGCATCGCAATCGGCGGCATCGGAGTGGGCGCGGCCATCACGCCGCCTCTGGCCGCCTGGATCATGGTCAACTGGGGTTGGCAAGTGGTCTTTTATCTGTGTGCCGCGCTCGGGCTTTTGGTCGCCATCGTATGGATGTACGCAGCGGGCAGCCGGCACCTCGACCCGGCGTCCTGCCCTGACGAACCCTCGGACTCAGTGTCGAAGGCCCCGGCATCACGCCCACCGGTCCCATGGAAGCAATTTTCATCTCATGGCACGCTACGATGGCTGGTTCTCAGCTACAGTTGCCTCGGGTATGTCGCCTATGTCTACATGTCATGGTTTTACCTGTACCTGGTTAATGTCCGAGGCTTTGATGTGCTGCGCGGCGGATGGTTTGCGTCGGCGCCGTTTCTGGCCATTCTTGTATTTTGCCCGTTCGGCGGCTGGATCACCGACCGCGCGGCGCTGCGCTGGGGGGTGAAGCGAGGGCGACTCCTGGTCGGCATGACCGGCATGCTGCTCGCCGGAGCCGCCATTGCCCTGGGAAGTTTCGCCGTCTCGCCCACACTCGCCATTATCGCCCTTTCGCTCGGCGCGGGCTGGCTATACTTTACCGTCGGCGCATACTGGACGTCCGCCACCGACCTCTCCAAAGCACATACCGGGACATTGTCCGGTATCATGAACACCGGCGCCAACCTGGGAGGGGCGATCTCCCCCAGCCTGACGCCCTGGATAGCCGATTATTGGGGCTGGCCGGCGGCATTGGGCGCCGCAGCGCTGGTCGCGATCGCCGGCGGCGTCATGTGGCTCAAGGTCGACCCGGAGCAAGCGTTCGACCAGTGAGCGCGCCATTCTTCCTCTTGCCGCCGGAAACCCAAGCCTGTTAGATTCCTACGCCATGACGATACAATTTCAGAAGAAAGATCCCCGCGGCAGCATTATCACGAAATTTGGAGAGATCAAGATCAGATTTTACCCGGACGACGCGCCGCGGCATGTGGAGAATTTCATCAACCTGGCCAAGATGGGCTTTTACGACGGCACGACCTTCCATCGCATCGTTCCGGGATTCGTCATTCAGGGCGGTGATCCGTTAAGCAAGGAATCGGATCGCTCGCTCCATGGATCCGGCGGGCCGGGATTCTTCTTGAATCCCGAGCCGAACGATCGTCCGCATAAGCGGGGCGCGCTCTCGATGGCCAAGATGCCGCGCGACGGCACCAGCACGCGGGATTTCAACGACAACGGCTCGCAGTTTTTCATTTGCCTGGCGGACAACAGCGGCTTGGACCGCCGCTACACCGTCTTCGGAGAGATTTATCGCGGTCTCGAAATTCTCGACAAGATTGCGGTCGTCGCTCGGGACGCCAATGATAACCCGCTGGAGCCGATCCCGATGAAAGTGACGGTTAAAGAGTAGTTAGGAGACAGGAGACAGGCTCTTTTCCCGCGTCCGTACCTTGAGGATTGTGACGAGTCGGGAACGTAGTGCGGACCTGTTTCAGCAGCCTGCCTAGAAGAACGCCATGCTGGCGTAGGTCACGGTTGAATTGTACTGGTCCGTGATGCCCCGGTCGTATCGCAATACCTGTCCTTGTTCCGCCTCGATCAGCCGCAGCAACGTATAGATCGGCGAGAACCCCGCAATCCGTCGCTCGTCCCGCTCACGTTGAATGAACGATGCGAACTCCTCCGGCCGCCGTTCTTCCACATGTTTGAGCATCGCCAGATCCTGCTGCATGCATCGATGAAACGAGAAATCCGTCGGTGGAGCGGCGTCTCCGTACCGCATGCCCACATGCGCCAGTTCGGCGCCCGCTACAACGCAATAGGGCCGGCGGAGCTTCGCGAGCGCTTCTCTCAAGGCATGAATGAACGCGTCCACTTCCGCTCTCACGCGGGAGTCGGTCAGGCTGCTCGCTGAAAAACAAGATAGGATCGGAACGATTGAAAACGCCTTCTTGGCTCCGACAATATGCTGAAGAAAGGGCAGTTGGAATTCGATGGCCTGCTCATGCAGATGCGCCAGCTCCTCCTCGAAGGAGTTCGGCACGGCGGCGCGGAGGCTGTCCGTAACAGCCCGGTCCACCGAGACCACCCCCAATGGAGTTTCAAAATTTTTGTCGGTCACGGCGAACACCTGGCCCAAGCCCGAATAGGCCGTGCCGATGACGACATACAGGTCCGGCTGTTGCGCTTCTTCCAATTCCTTGTAGGCCCAGGCATAGACCGGCCCGGCCTCCTTGATCTCATAGGTCGGGGCGACCAGCCCCTTGATCGCCTTGCCTTGATGCTCGGACGCTTTCGGATCCGGCCCGTCTTTGGATTTGAAAAATCCCTCAATCTGGCGGCGCAACTGCGACGCGTCCGCTTCATAACTGCGTCCCGAGAAGGCGGCTGTCCGAACGGGACTGCGCCGATACGCGTCCACGGCGCTCTGTCTCGCCGATTCGACGCGTGTCCCTTCTAGAAAGAGCTTGTCATCCAGTTCGGAGACCAGTTGCTCAACCTTATTCGGCATGAGAAATTCGCCGAACCGCTTCAGATACATCGCTCCAATCTCCTGGAGCGAGTGTTCTCCGTCAAAATGCTGCACAATGAAGAAAAAGTTCAAGGGAAGGACTAACCTTTCCTTGCTGAGTCCCGTCGGGTCCCAGAGAACGATGTACTGGTCCTCCCCTTCCTTGATCGGCGAGAACTGCAGATTTCGCAGGGCCGGGTATTGCTTCGGATCTTTGCCCGTTATTGTCGTAGCCGTGTCCATGGCGGGGGCATTCTATCGGAGCGAAGGCCGGGCTGCAACCGTCGTCTATGAATGATCGGACGGAGCCGTTCGCTCACGGCGACTGAGCACGGCGAGGATGATAATGGTGAGC
>DASSBQ010000204.1:0-7179 GCA_035698625.1 Nitrospiraceae bacterium | reverse complement strand
CAACGAGTGAGCAGGCCCGACCCGGCTTGCTCGGACGCCGGTTGCAGTGTCGGATTGTCCCACAGAATTTTGATGTCGCCGGATGTCGTGTGATCCTCAGGGACAGGCGTAGTCTGAACCGTGGGAGGCTGACCGGAAATTGCAGCCGCTTCATCGACATTGACGGAAGGCGGTTCAGGCGAAATGGCTTCTTCGCCGAGCGAGTCCTCATGCGCAGGGAGGTTATTCTGAGCTATCTGCGCACCTGTGGCGGCGGGCGGTGTTAGAGGCTCGCAAGCTTTCTCAATGGAGTCGCCTCCGACGCCGGCATCGCCGATTGACGTTGCTTCGGAGGGTGGCTCCATTTGAATGGGGGCAATCTGCAATGGCGTCGCTCGATCTTGATCTTCAACGTAATCTTCGGACGGCTCGGAAACCGACGCCCGCTCTGTAGTGATCGGTGCCGCATCCTGGACGGCGGCTTCGACGGCCATGTGCTCGGAAGAATCGAGAGGGAACGTCGGCTCATCCACCGCCGAAGCCGTGTCATCATCCTGCGATGATTGAAGCGGGTAATGATCGCCGGATCCAACCGCAGGCTCCTCGATTGCAGGCGCGTCTGAAGCGATCGTCTGAGCAAATGACATCGTTATATCGGTAGAAGGCGCCGGATCGGATGCTTCCGGGGCCGGCGGAGGCGAAGGGGCGGCCGGGAGCGCAGCCTCCATGGTTTGCGGTATCTGAGCCACGCCGCCTTCCGGGAACAAGAGCGTGTCGGCGGAAGACCCCGATAAGGTGTCATCGACGAAAGGCGTTACGGTGTTTTCCGGCACGACACCGAAATCAGGTTCCGGTTCATGCTGCAGAATGGGAACCGGCTCTTCTTGCACCTGTTCCCATGGCATCGGGGCCGGGAGATTTTGCGATTCTGCGACCGGTTCGCTGTTCGCAGTCGGCCCCCCATCCCGCATGGCCTCAGGCGGCGACTGATCGGCAACGGCAAAATCCTGAACCGTTTCCTGATTCATCTCTATCGATTTGGAGTGCTTGGAAGCCGGCGCATCGCTCGACGCGCCACTCCCCACTGCGGCAAGTATCTCTTCCCAAGACATTGAAGAGAGAAAGGTTTCCGAGGAAACCGGCAGCACGGGCTGATCATCTCTCAGGCCGGCCGGCTCAATAATGGGCGCGGGCTCGGGCTCTTGCGGTGTGGAGGCCTGTGTTTCATCTTCTATCGCGCGGGGAATGGAGAGGGTCGTATCCTGAATCTGATCCCACGGCATGGGCAATGGAGTTGCAGGCGCCTCTGCTAATGGATTTGTCACCTCCTGCAGCGACAAATCAGGCGTCTCAATCGGTTTGGCCATATCGGGCCATGCCGCGTCCTGCTTGAGGTGAGAATCGAACTCACCGGAAGTCGTCGGCAAACTGTGACTTGCTGTCCCGATCGGCTGGACAACGACAACGGATGTTTCATCCACCAACCGGAACGGTGCCTCTTCATTGGTAATGGGCTCTTCGACGACCGGATGCGCAGGCGGTGCTTCCATGTTCTGGAGTTCCGAGGAACCGGTATGAACGTCACCGGCATGATCGTCCGGCGGTTCGGCAGCGCGGGTTTCAAGCGACTCAATCGCGGGGTCATGGGGACCGAGGTCCGATAGGTTCTCCTCTGCGACGGCCGCCGGCAAGGAACTGGAGCTTTCCAATGATGTGGTCGTTTCGGCAACCGGCTCCGGTGGTTCCAATGGGGCCGGTGAAGGAGCAGGCTCATCGGCAGGCCCCACCACCTGATCCGCCGCCGCCTGCCCCGTCTCCGTCGCAGCGTCGCGGCCGGCCGAACTCGGCGGAGCGAGCAATTGCCCCGTACCGGGATCAAACAATGGCGCCAGCCGAGATGCCACCGGGCTATCCGGCGCGACGGATCGGAGTTTTTCAAACAGTTCGGCAGCACGCTTTGGATTGTCGGGGTCGGGGTCTTCAATGAGGACCTCGATGGCCTTGCCATATTCGGCAACCGCCGCCATGAAATCCCCCTTCGCTTCATACAGTTGGCCCAGCATGTCGAGAAACGGTACACAGCGGGGTCCCGCGCTCAAATACTCCCGCAGCAAGGATTCGGCGAGCCAATAGTCTTGTCGTTCAAGCGCCTCACGGGCGAGCGATTCGAATGCCGTCCTCGCGCTGATCAAACTTCCGAGACGGAGATGCAGGGTGGCAAAGAGGCGGCGGGCTTCGGTGTTCAGCGGATCGAGCGCAAGGAGTTCTTTCAGGGCGGCAGACGAACGGCCATACTTCCCCGCATTCATGTGGGTGATGGCTTCTTCAAGCAGCGCCGTTTTCTTGTTATAGCCGACGATCCCTTTCTTGTGAGCTTTGGGAGGGGTTTTCTTATCGGATTTTGAGGAGGACTTCTTATCAAATCGCACAATGTAACCTTAGCAGATGGAGAGTCTTCCGCAGCCGGCCACTCGGTTCGGACGTCAAGGTGGCCGATGTTGCTGGAACAGCCGAGAAAGCGGCAAAAAGAACCGTCGCGATGCAAACCGGATGCCTTCATGCTCTGTAGGAAACAGGCATTAGTTTCGGCACAGAAAAACCAGGCTGACCGCCAATTTCCCTCAAAACCTACGGAACTTCCTTGATCCAATTTTGGACACCTTCGAGCAAAAGCGCGCCTCTCCTGTCCGATGTGCCAAACCGTTGGCTCACTCGGGCGTCGGGGCCCACTTCCCCTTCCTTGGATGTCCGGCGTTCTCGTATACTGGCCCCATTCTCATGCCGCTCACGACTGAACACATCATCTTCACGGATCTTGACGGAAGCCTGCTTGACGCGGACTCCTATTCATATGAGGCGGCCAGCGGCGCTCTCCGCAGGATCGCCGATTCCCAAACCGCCCTCGTCCTCGTATCCAGCAAGACGCGGGCAGAGATGGAGCCGCTCAGAGACCGGCTCCGACTCCCAACTCCGTTCATTGTTGAAAACGGAGGAGCCATTTTCATTCCTGTCGCATATTTCCCTTTCTCCGCCGAAGGCTCCCTTTCATGCGGACCTTATCGGGTTATTGAAATCGGAGTGCCCTATGTCGAGCTGCGGGACGCCTTGAAAGCCATCAGCCGGGATGTATCCTGCCGGCTGAAAGGATTCGGAGATATGACGGTGGAAGAGGTGGCGGAAAGCACAGGTCTTTCACCGGCCGATGCACAACTCGCCAAACAACGAGAATTCGACGAGCCCTTCCTGCCGGCCGGCAACGGACTCACGCTTCGACGGCTTCAGGGGACGGCGGAGGCAAAGGGACTCAGATGCACCAAGGGCGGGCGCTTCTTTCATCTCATGGGGCATAATGACAAAGGCCGGGCGACGCTTCGACTCATTGAGTTGTATCGCCGCTTGGCGCGAGACCGAGGACATGCGATCGTGACGATCGGGATCGGCGACAGCTTGAATGATCTCCCCATGCTGCAGGTCGTCGATCGTCCGGTTCTCGTTCAGAAACCCGGCGGCGCCTATGACCCGGACATTGAGATCCCGGGTCTCATCCGTCCTCCAGGCATCGGGCCGGTCGGCTGGAATAACGCGGTCCTGGACCTGCTCTCTTCCGGCTGAACAGTTCATGCCCGCTTGCCGACGAGCGGTTGCTTGGGTCACGGCGGATCGGCGGGCCTATTCGCCTACACTTGGGCCCTTGGCATGTCGAGGTCCGGTGTCAGAGAAAAAAGCGTATCCACAAGTAGACTGACGAGATCACCAGAGACCCGATCATCACGGGAAATCCCACCGCAAAGAAACGCCAGAATGTAATGTGATACCCGGCGCGCCGCGCCAAATCCACGATAACGACGTTGGCCGAGGCTCCGATCATGGTCCCGTTTCCACCAAGGCAAGCGCCCAGCGCCAGCGCCCACCACAGAGGCAGGATGTCCGGTTGATGCACGAGCGCAGTATGATCGGTGATATCAGGATGAAGCGTCCTCGCCAAATCCACGATAAGCGGATTCATCGCCGCAACATAGGGAATATTATCCACAATTGCCGACAGAACGCCTGAGCCCCAGAGAACCGCCATGGTCGTGGCGGCCACATTGCCTTCCGTGACGGCGACAAGCTGCTGAGCCAAGAGGCGGATGGCGCCGACCTTCACCAGCCCCCCCACGAGAATAAAGAGTCCGATAAAGAAGAAGATCGTTTTCCATTCCACTTCCGCCAAATAGGCCAGATCCGCCTCTTCGTCCCCCGTACGATGGCCTTCCCCGACCAACATGAACACGCTTGCCGCCAGCAACGCGATAGTGGCCGGTTCCAGATGGATGAATTGATGAAAGATAAATGCGACCGTGGTGGCGCCTAAAAGCCAGAGGCACTTCAGGAGCAGCCCTCGATCCTTGATGGCATCGCGTTCGTTCATGCTGAGCAGCATGGAGCCCAACCGGGGTGAAACCCGCATCGCTCGGCCGCTGACCAGCCACAGCGCCCCCAGGAACACAAGCATGATGACGAGCACCGGCGGCCCCAGCATGAGAACAAAATCCATGTAGCTCAAGTCTGCTTTGCTGCCGATCATGATGTTCGGCGGATCGCCGATGAGCGTGGCGGTTCCCCCGATGTTCGAAGAAAGCGCCTCGCCCACCAGAAAGGTGGTCGTATTCAATTCAAGTCGTTTTGTCACCTCAAGTGTGACCGGAGCCATCAGCAGGACTGTCGTGACATTGTCCAGGAAGGCAGACAGTACCGCGGTGATCAGACAGAGAAAGGCGAGCATGCGAAACGGGCGGGCCTTGGCGCGTTTGGCGGCCCAGATTGCCAGCCATTCAAACAATCCGGTTCTTCCCGTGATATTGACGATGACCATCATGCCGATCAGAAGAAAAATGACATTGTAGTCGATGCCGAACTCATGCGAGTAGAAGGCCTCCTCCTGGGTCAGGACGCCTACGCTGATCATCAAGGCGCCGCCGCACAAGGCCACAATGGTCTTGTGAATCCGCTCCGTGATAATTGCGAGATAGGAAATCCCGAAAATCAAGAGCCCGACGGCCAGATCACTCATAAGGTACCGTCATGCGCGTGGCGAGATTGCGTCATACCGGAAAAAGAATCACCAGGGGGTTCGAAGCGGATTCCGACCAAAAAAGACACGGATCCGGGCCGCCTCCGACGCCGGCGTACAGACTACGGGTTCAGGAGACAGGCCATGATCACGGGAACGGAGCGGAGTCAGCCGTGTGATTTCGGGTTCTTTCTGGCACATAAGTAATAGCCAAACAATAATCCGCCGGCGCACCCGAGACCAAGCGCCAGCGCCAGAAGCCCCGTGATGCTGTGAGTGAGGCGAAAATCCATTTCACGCTTCCGAGGATAGCGTCGAACCACGGCTTCTCCGCCTAACCAGAGTCCGCGGCCGGCCTCGCCGTCCGCTTCCTCAATTGAGTTTTCCATGGAGCCGTCCTCCTTTCCCGCTTGCACGTACATTCATTCTAGAGGTGGCGAAGGTCATCAGGAGCGCGGTCGCGAGATCGGATCGACAGTCCCCGTTCGATATAATCTTTGGCCAGATCCTTGGCGCCCAGTCCGAACGCGATCGCGCCGGCCAACACGACGCCCCCCAGTGTGATGCCAAATCCGACCACCACGATGTTCTGGGCAATACCCAATTGTTCAAGCGCCATCGCCACGGCTAACAACTGAATGCCCCATCTCGAGCAGGCTGCCACGAGACGCGCGGGCGGCAGGCCGGCGTTGACCGCCGCAATCAAGACCGCCTGCGAGACAAAATTGGACAACAGCCAGCCCGCTATCAGAATCAGCGCCGCAGTGACCAAATGAGGAACATAGGCCAGGAACGATTTGGCCACATCATTGA
This sequence comes from Nitrospiraceae bacterium, assembly GCA_035698625.1. Lineage (GTDB taxonomy): Bacteria > Nitrospirota > Nitrospiria > Nitrospirales > Nitrospiraceae > DASSBQ01. The sequence goes on along the minus strand of DASSBQ010000204.1, from coordinate 1,334 downwards.
TCGGCTGGAGATTCAGCGCGCCCAGCGCCGCCACTGTGGCGAAGATCATGACGATCCAGTAAGCAGCCTGCCCCACCAGCCGGGACGGATCCGTCTTGACGCCGCCGCGCAGGAGCGCGCTGGTGACACCCAGGCGATCGGACAAGCGGTCGAGGCCTACGACTCTCAGCAATCGTTCCAATGTCTGGCTTGCGGTCCAGGCCACAACCAATCCGGCCGCAAAGATAATCGACATCGCCAGCACATTGGGAAGCACGGCCAACACTTGCCTGGCCAAGACGGCCAGCGGATCCAACAGACCCTTTTCCCAAAACTCCTGCATGATTCCCTCCCCGGCTTGACATGTCCGTTCGCTCGCAGCCGTGAGCTACTTGGAAACCGCCGTCTGTGGAGGCCATCGCGCGGTCAGATAAGATTTATCTTTCTCAAACGCGTGGCACAGCATTTCAATTCGTCCTTCTGCCTCGGCCGACGTCAACCCTTGCGTATCCAGCACAAAGGATGCCGTCCGTCCCAGGTACAGCGGCGTAAATGCCTTCAGCAGATGATCCCGTGGCATCACGCCATTATGGTAGGCGACAGCCGCATCATAGACGATCCTGGCCCAGAGAGAGTCCGCAATTCGAAATTCCTGCAACGCGCAAGCCCCGAGTGGTTGCAGGCTGTTGAGCGTTTCCGGAGCCAGGATCTGCTCCCAGATCGGAGCCAAGTCACTTAATCCCTGACGAAAGCTGCTGATCATCCGATCGACGTTGACATGAACGGGCTCTACCCCGACCTCGTACTGAAAACCAAACAGGCTGACCGGGTTGGAACCTTCCAACTTTACCCAGACGGGATAATGCTCTTCCATAAGCGCAAATACCGCGCCCAAAACCTGCACCAGCATCGCGGACAAATCGGCAGCCGGATCCTTGGGATTATGAATCTTTGCGCCGAGAAAACTCTGACAGACCCTGGCGCCGCTTGCGATGGCCTCCGTGGTCATCCAGATATCGATCCCGAACCGGGCCACTTCCGATTCCCACACATGCTTGTCGAGATAATGGCGGGCAAGAGGGCCGGAAAAGCCGAAGTCACCGCCGATCGGTTGCCGGATGCGATGGCCGTACAACGCTCTGGTCAATGGGTAGACAATGCTGTTGGTGATCGTCCCGTCGTATTTATGTCGCAAGTAGTATGGCGCCACATAATCATAGCCCTGTTCCAACACCGGACTGATCAAGAGCTCCAGCCATTCGGGGGTAATGCTGCGCAAATCGGAATCCACGACGGCACAAGCCTTGGCATTCAGGCGTCGCGCGATTTCGAAGATCGTCCTGAACGCGCTGCCT
>DASSBQ010000203.1:0-11297 GCA_035698625.1 Nitrospiraceae bacterium | reverse complement strand
GAAAGACATCCGGCTCTGCTTTCTCTGGCATATGCACCAGCCGTACTACACGGACCCGGTCTCGGGAAGCGCGAGCATGCCCTGGGTCCGGCTGCACGCGACGAAAGCCTACTTCGACATGGCCTTTCTCATGGAGAAGTTTCCCGATGCGCGCGCCACCTTCAACTTTACGCCGTCGTTGTTGCTACAGCTGGAAGAGTTGGGGTCCGGGAACGTGGTGGATCTCTTCTGGGAACATGCGGCGCGTCCCGCTGCCGAGCTTACGCCGCCGGAAAAAGCGTTTCTCATCCGCCACTTTTTTTCGGCCAACTGGGCCACGATGGTGCGGCCCTTCCCCCGCTATCATGAATTGCTGGTGAAACGCGGCACCGATGTCCATGGTCAGGATCTCGACAAACTGGCCCGGCAATTTTCCTCACAAGACCTTCTCGATCTGCAGGTCTGGCACAATTTGGCCTGGTTCGGCTTCGGCGCGCTCTCCCGCTATCCGCGCCTGGCGGCGCTGCGACAAAAAAATCGCCATTTCACCGAGGAAGAGAAACGAGAAGTGTTGGACTTGCAGCGCTCCACGGTTCAAGCCATCGTCCCGATGTACCGCCGGCTGGCGGAACTCGATCAGATCGAGCTGACCACCACGCCGTTTTTTCATCCCATCCTCCCTCTCGTGATCGACACGGAATTTACTCGCCGCGCACGGCCGGACTTGCCGCTTCCCGCCCGGTTTCGCGCGCCGGCCGATGCCGAAGCGCAGATCACGCGGGCCGTCGACTATCATGACAAGACCTTCGGACGGGCTCCGGTCGGGCTGTGGCCGGCGGAAGGGTCCGTCTGCCCGGAAATGATTCCGCTCTTGCGAAAGGCCGGGGTGCGGTGGTGCGCCACCGACGAAGGCATTCTCGCCCGTTCTTTTCATGTGGCCGGCCGCCATTGGAACCGCTCGCAGGATCTGTATCGGCCCTACGTCGTGGAGGCAGGCGAGCAGTCGATGGTCATGGTCTTCCGCGACCGTGAATTGTCCGACAATTTCGGATTTGTGTATCACAAGACAACGCCGGATTCGGCGGCCGACGACGTCTTGCGCCGAATCCGAGGGATTGCCATGGACGCGCCCGGAGAGCATGCGATTCTCTCCGTGATTCTCGACGGCGAAAATCCCTGGGAACATTACCATGACGGCGGCGAGCGCTTTCTGTCGTTGCTCTACCGCGCGTTCAGCGGCAAAGGATTCCAGGTCGGAGAAGGTACCCGAGTCGGCATGTCGACCATGAGCAGCGCCTTGGACGCGATGCCGGCCACGCACCGTCTGACCCAACTCCATTCCGGGTCTTGGATCAATCAAGATTATAAAATCTGGATCGGCCATTCCGAAGACAATCGGGGATGGGACCTCCTGCACCATACGCGCGGCCGGCTGGTCGAAATCACCCCGACGCTCACCCCGCAACAAGCAGAAGGCGCCTGGACAGAGCTCTACGCCGCGGAGGGCAGCGACTGGTTTTGGTGGTATGGAGATGACTTCGATACGGATTACAAGCAGGAATTCGACCGGCTGTTTCGGACTCACCTGCGGAACGTCTGGACCCGGGCCGGCATGACGCCGCCGCAAATCCTGAATCAAACATTGATCGAGTATCGCTCCCCGCCGCAACTGGACTCGGTGCGTGCTCCCGTCGCGCTGCTCTCGCCCCAGATCGACGGCATGGAGACCAATTTTTTTGAGTGGCGCGGGGCCGGGTCGATCAATCCTAATCCACCGCTGGGAGCCATGTGGAAATCCGAAGGCATCTTCACGGGCATTCTCTTCGGATCCAGCCGGGATACGTTTTATCTTCGCTTGGACCCGGATGAACGGGCGTCCTCGCGCGAAGCCCACTTGAGCGTGGACCTTCATCTCACCGCCGCGGAACACATGTACAAGCTCAGCATTTCGCTCGACTCCACGCGGCAGACCGACGCCCGCGCCTGGCGCATGACTTCCTCGGGCGAGCCGGAGCCGACGCATTTTTCCGGCATGATTCGCCGGCGCGTCATCATCGAAATAGCCGTGCCTTACAAGGATGTGCCGGTGGATGTGGACCAGCCGATGCGCGTCACCGTGGTGGTGCTCGAGCACAATCTCGAAGTGGCCCGGTATCCCTATCACAATCCGGTCATTGTGACGCGGCCGGGCGACGATTTCGAAGCGACCATGTGGAGAGTGTGAGAATCGTACTTTCCTGAGGAGGACGAATGCCTGAACTCCGCAGAGATCCGATCGTCGGACGGTGGGTCATTATTTCCACGGAACGGGGCGGCCGGCCCCATGACCTTCAACCTTCTCCGTCTCAGTCATTGGCGGTGGCCCTGTGCCCGTTTTGCCCCGGCCAAGAACGGCTCACGCCGAATGAAATTCTGGCCTATCGTCCGCAAACCACCGCGGCCAATAGTCCCGATTGGTCGATTCGCGTGGTACCGAACAAATTTCCCGCGTTGCAGGTGGAAGGCGACATGGGACGTGAAGGGATCGGCATTTACGATCGCATGAACGGGATCGGCGCCCATGAGGTGATTATCGAAACACCCGACCACAAAGAACGCCTTGCCGACATGCCGAGCAAGCGGATTGAAGATCTGCTCTGGGCGTTTCGTGATCGCATTCTGGATCTCAAACAGGATGTGCGCCTTCGCTATATCCTCATTTTCAAGAACCACGGGGCCGCCGCAGGCGCGACGTTGGAGCACAGCCATTCACAGCTCATTGCGCTGCCGATCGTTCCCACAAGCGTCACTGAGGAAATCGACGGCTGCCGAGCCCATTACGAGCAGAAAGAGCGCTGCATCTACTGTGACATCATGCGGCAGGAGTCCGTGGACGGGGTCCGCATCGTAGCCGAGAATCCCGAATTTCTCTGCATCACTCCCTACGCTCCCCGATTCCCCTTCGAGATGTGGATTCTCCCCAAGCGGCATGCCGGCCATTTTGAGGAGTGTCAACGCATCCAGTTTGAATTCCTTGCCATGATTTTGTCCGAAGCGCTCCGCCGCCTGGACACAACGCTGGCGCATCCCTCCTACAACTTCGTCCTGCATAGTTCTCCGCTTCATGAGAAGACCGGCGACTATTACCATTGGCATTTGGAGATCATCCCCAAGCTGACGCAAGTGGCGGGATTTGAATGGGGGACCGGATTCTATATCAATCCCGTCTCCCCCGAGGAATCGGCAAAAGCACTGCGGGCGGCAGAAATTTAGGTCCTCTGGTGATGAAACAAACCATCTTTCCAATAGTTAGACAAATAAACGGGAATAGCCGGCCAATTTATCGAGACAGAACCTCTTGCAACGCACTGCCCTTCGGCAGTACAACCTAGGGCCCATAGGCCCGGCTGGCCCTACTACTATGCAGGCGACAAAGACCCCGCGTGATCAGGAAGAAGGCCGAATGAAAGCCCATTCGCTCGACTTTACCGGACAGACGTTCAGCGAGCTCGAATTAAAGAATCAAAAATTCAAGCGGATCGCCTGGGCTGCGGCCTTTCTTCTAGTCGGCGTGGTCGCCGTTCTCATTCTGCAACTCTCCGGCGCCATTAACTACTAGCGTTCGCCATCCCGCTCGGCTCTTGGGGAGATGGAACTGCGTCGATGGCTTCGGCCGGGCGGCCGCCGTTTCATTTCCGAAGAAGCGCGACGACAGCCCCTACGGCGAGATGCTGCAGCCGACGCGTTCCGTGCTGACCACGACATTATCAATCCACACATGTTCGGTGACCGGAACCGGCGAAGCCGAGAAGGTCAGCTGAACGGCATTGATGCGCACATCGGTGGTATCGCGCCACCGCATATCCACCACCTCGCCTTTGAACTGGTCGTTGATCCACATGCGTTGATAGCCGTCGCGCTGTTCCGGTAGGTTCGCCTTGACTTCCAGTTCAAGACAATACCAAAGCCCGGTCATGACGGCTTCCCGCGGTTCCTGCTGAAACGAGAAATTCCCCCAGTACATCCCGTCCGGCGCCGGCTTCATGTCCGGGAAGTAGGAATACAACACAATCTCCCCGGGATCGGGATGCCGTTGCCAATTGAGGGTCACCAGGGAGGCAAAAAAGAAATCGGTGCCGACGGGCCTGAGACCCGCCTTTCCGAAGCCGGACCATCGATCATCAATGCGGTTTCCATAGAAGGCCAGAATCTTGGTGCAGTTCTCGCCGCAGCGATAGCCCTGCTCGAATTTGATATACAGCCGCGCAAAGGCCCGCTCGTATCCCGGCACGAACCAACGCGCGAGCCACTTGCCCTGCCCGCCTTCCGGATAGGTGACTTCAAGCGCCCGCCGCCCGGTATAGGCCTTCTCGGAATCGGACGTGATCGCATGCAATGCGGGCAGATATCCTTCCTCCCATTGAGCAAACGTGCCTGTTTCGAAATCGTCGCAGAAGATGACAGCCGGGTCGGCGCAGATACGTTCGGCGGCATGTGCGGGGCGCACACCCAACGCGATGACGAACACGGCGGCGAACATGACCTTGCAAGAAAGCATCGGCGTCACGGCATGATGGTGGCAATGACAGTCCCGTGTGGTTGAAGACGCAGCTTGGCACATCACACACCGTGTCGCAAGCCGATCATCCCAAGATGGGAAGCACCCGCTATCCATTTGCATTACATGTTCAGCCGGTCTTATGATCGCTCTATGGTCGTGGACCTCAGCCACCCGCAACGCCAAGTCGAAATCAAAGGTCCCAAGCGCGTAAAGGAAGTGTTGCGGGAATTGAATCTCATCGTCGAAGCTCATCTTGTCATTCGGGGGAACGATCTCTTGACGGAGGACGAATTGGCGCTGGACAGCGATCGCTTGGAAATCCGCCCGGTGATCTCCGGCGGCAGTCCCTTCGCCGCCGCCAATCCTGAACACCCTTCAGCCGTCACCGTTCGGCCTTTATCATTTTCACGACTATGAACTGCACCAGGTGCCCTTTCGGAGTGAAAGCCGTCATCGGATTGCCGCGGCACAACGCGGCCTTTTGCAAGAGTTGCTTTACGACGTTCGTGCACGAGCAAGTGGCGCGCGCGATCAAGTCCCATCGGATGTTTGCAAAGGAGGATCGCATCTTGGTGGCGGTCTCGGGAGGAAAGGACAGCCTGGCGCTCTGGCATATTCTGCTGGAACTCGGCTACCGAGCGGACGCGCTCTACGTCAATCTGGGAATCGGCGGCTACTCCGAATTGTCGAAGCAGAAAGTGCAGCGGTATGCCGAGACTGTCGGCGCGCCTCGAGGAGCGACGCTCCTTCTCCATGAGGTCGAGGAAGAAGAAGGCGCGGGCATCCGGGAACTGTCCGGCCTGCTGCATCGCCCCACCTGCTCCACCTGCGGCACGATCAAGCGCTACCAGTTCAACCGCGCGGCCGTCGAGCACCACTACGACGTGATGGCAACCGGGCACAACCTCGATGATGAAGCCGCCCGTCTGCTGGGCAATGTGCTCCATTGGCAGCAGGAATATCTCGACAAGCAAGGCCCGGCCCTTCCCGCCTCGGTGGAAGGCTTTGCCAAGAAGGTCAAGCCCTTGTATCGCCTGTCGGAACGGGAAATCGCCGCCTACGCGGTCCTCAACAAGATCGACTATATCGTCGAAGAATGTCCGATGGCCAAAGGGTCCAAGATGCTGCTGTACAAGGAAGTCTTGAACCGGCTGGAAACCGAATCACCCGGGACCAAGCAGCGCTTCTATTGCGGGTTTCTGGAAAAAGAATCCGGCGGAGGAACGGATGGACCGTCGGCAGCGGTTTCTATGGAAGATAAAGACCGGCGTACGCTGCAGCCCTGTTCGACATGCGGACAGCCGACCAGCGCCGGGATCTGCTCCTACTGCAAGATGATGGCGAAGGCCAAATCTCCGACACGGAACCACTCGACCCGGGCTTGATCGGATCAGGCCGATCGTGCGGCTCCGGCGAGCGGCATGCGGTAATGCGACACGGCATGCTCGGTCAAAAACCAGCCGGCGATAGACAGTCGCTTGTTGGGGCCGATCACCGGATCCACGCGGCACACGCGGTGAAACCGGGGAACGGTAAAGAGCACCAACGATCCCGGTTCGGGAATGATGCAGTGGCTTACGGTGAGCTTGGGCCGCGCTGCTCCCGCCCGCGGATCCGCCGAATAGACGATGAGTTCTCCTCCCCAATCCGACTGCCATTCTTCATGCACGTAGGTGACCAATGCCAGTCGGCGAAGCGGACCGGCGGCCGCAGCGGAATGCTCCGGAACACCGTCCTGGGCCGTGTCGTCGTGGGTCAGCAGGCAATCGCCGGAGCCATAGGAATAATAGCTGAAGCTCAGACTGCGTCCCGTAATCCCGGCAAAGGATTCCATATAACTCTCGATGCAGGGATACGTCAGCCGCTCGAGCAGCCGATTCGCCTCGCCATAGGCAATACGCGCCTTTTCCCAATTTCCGCAGTTTGGAAACGCGGCACGGACGTTTGGCATGTCCTGTAATCGTTGCCACGACGACCGCCGCATAGCATCGCGAAACTGCTTCCGCTCGGATGCGGTCCAAAACTTCTCGATGACCAGCACCGGATCTTCATGAAAGGAGAATGTGTCGGGATTGAACGATGACCATGAAACCTGCATCGCTGCTCCTTGTATCGATATCGCCGTCGGCGGCATGCCGCCGATCTTCGATAATACCGCAATACGTGCAAGTACTGATCCATCCATGAAACCGCTGCAGACAACGGTCCCAGCCGATCACGACCAGCACTTGTGTTGAATCGCGCGATGCGTTTCGTGCGGCATCGCTCCTTCGCATCGGGCAACCAAGGGCTCGGTGGCTCATCATCGCGGGCGGACCGACTCGTATGATTCACAATCAAACAACGTGCACCAATTCGAGACGATCGGCGCAGCTACGGCTGCACTACGTAGAGGTGAACGACGTGCCGCGACCAATAGCCTGTACGGCGGACATGAGAGCAAAAGCCTCGCGGCTCTACGATGAGAAAATACCGTGTGCAGATGAAGGACGAATGAATACTTGATGAAAATTGATCGATCATCGTCACTTTTAGAACGAAGGGATACGTGGCAACGGCCGGCGCCGGAAAACCCGTCGCAATTTTGCATCCGGACAGCGGCTGGTATACCCTGATGTGCCATGGCGCGACATTATCAGCATTCTTTTGATTCGGTTCACTGTGTGCTCAGCCTGCTGCAGGGGATCAGAGGAACATTTTGCGATTGGACGGAATGCGCAAGGCTCAAGACCGCGCTGCTGATCTGCGTATTGCTGCTCGGCTCCAGTGCGATCGCCGGTGACCCGGACGGGCAAAGCGGGGAACCTGTTCGGACGGTCACCCTTCGCTTCGTCTCCTGGAAAGCCGACCATCCCCGCGCGTGGGACGAGGCGTTCGCCCGGTTTGCGGAAACCCGTCCGCATATTTCCATTGTCCGCGAGCTCGCGCCGCACTCCTCCACCGCCTATCATGACCTCCTGACGCAAAAGCTGAAAAACCGGGACGCGACCGTCGATCTATTCTTCATGGATATCATCTGGGTGCCGGAATTTGCCTCGGCCGGATGGGTACGGCCGCTTGATGATCTGTTCTCGCCCGAGGAACAAGCAAACTTTCTGCCCGCCGCTATGGAGACCGGGCGGTACGGCGGGCATGTCTACGGAGTGCCCAGCCGCATCGACAGCGGCATGTTGTTTTACCGCGCCGATCTCCTGGCCAAGTACGGATTCACTCCGCCGCGGACCTGGCCCGAGTTGATCGACCAGGCGGAGGTCATTGTCGGCGGTGAACGAGCGAGCCAGCCGGCCCTTCGCGGCTATTCCGGACAATTCAAGCAATACGAGGGCCTCGTCTGCAGCATGATGGAGTTCATCGGCAGTGCCGGCGGGCGTCTGATCACCGCGGATCTTCAGACCTCGCAGTTGGCCGACCCCGTCAATCTCGCCGCCGTCGACTTTGTGCGGGAACAGATCGTGGGTCGGATCGCCTCGCGGGCGGTCCTGACCTATCAGGAACCGGAATCCGTCGTGCCGTTTATTCAAGGCAACGCCGTGTTTCACCGCAACTGGCCCTATACCTGGGAAGTCGCCAATGATCCCAAGCGGTCGCGGATCGCGGGCCACGTGGGAGTCGTCCCCTTGCCCGGCATGGCCGATCGTCCACCGGCTACGGCACTCGGCGGGTGGCTCTATGCGATCAGCCCCTTCTCGCGGCACCAGCGGGAAGCCTGGGAATTTATCGAATTCCTATCCAGCGCGCCGCTCCAACGCCATTTCGCGCTCGCCGCCGGCATCGCGCCGTCCCGCGCGGCCATCCTGCAAGATGAACGCGTGCTCGAGGCCAACCCGCACTTTCGCGCGCAACTCGCCATGTTTCACGGCGCGACGGCGCGGCCGCGCACACCGCTCTATCCGGCCATCTCGAACATTCTGCAGCGCTATTTCAGCCGGGCGCTGGCCTATCGTGACGTGAATCTGGTCGCGGAGGCCACCCAGGCCGACATCCAGATCAACCGCCTGCTGGACGTGGGCCGGAGCGCTCGCTGATCAATGAATCCATGATGTGATGGTCCATGACGAAGTCCGTCGCCAAAGCAATGTCCGCCGACCACGCCGCCGCCTGGTGGATGCTGGCGCCGGCCCTTGCCTTCACGCTCACGCTCGCCGTCTATCCGGTAATCGCCTCCTTCGTCCTGAGCCTCTATCGCATTATTCTCAGCATGCCGGCTTTGGGTGAACCGTTTGTCGGCCTGGAGAACTATGGCGCGCTCCTTCGCGACCCCACGGCACGCCAGGCCTTTCTCGTAACGGCGGGATTCGTCGCGCTGTCCACCGCGCTGGAACTCCTGCTCGGTCTCTGTATCGCGCTGGTCATCCACGCGCAATTTCCCGGCCGCGGATGGGTGCGGGCCGCCGCGCTGATCCCCTGGGTGATCCCCACCGCGGTGGCGTCGCAGATGTGGCGCTATATCTTCAATGATCAATACGGGCTGGCCAATCTGCTGCTGTTCGGAGATCGGGTTGCCGAATACATTCCCTGGTTCGCTTCTCCCGGCATCGCCTTTCTGATCATGGTGCTGGCGGACGTGTGGAAGACCTCATCCTTTGCCGCGCTGCTGATCCTGGCCGGGCTTCAGCTGATTCCCGACGAACTGTACGAGGCGGCCCGCATCGATGGAGCCAACCTGTGGCAACGGTTTTGGCATATTACATTTCCCTTGCTGCGTCCCGCGCTGCTCCTCGCGTTGCTCTTTCGCACTATGGATTCCTTCCGGGTATTCGATCTGGCGTTCGTCATGACACAAGGCGGACCAGGCGATGCGACGCAGGTCTTGCAACTGTACGGATACAAGGCCATGTTCACCGAGGGCCGCATGGGCTACGGCAGCGCGGTCTCCGTGTCCGTCTTCCTCGCCATTTTCTTTCTCTCGCTGCTGTATATCCGGGCGATCGGGTCGCGCCTGTTGGAGAGGAACGCCTGATGGCGCAACGACTCCTGCTCGCAGCCGGCATTGTGTTCACCGTCGCCGGCAGCCTCGCGCCGTTTCTCTGGTTTGCATTGACCTCGCTCAAGACTCAAGCCGAAGTGGAGCAAGTGCCTCCCTCCTGGTTGCCCTCCGGCGGATGGCACTTCTACCGCATCGCCTTGTTCGACCATGACCTGCTCGCCTACGTCGGCAACAGCATCATCGTCGCGGGAAGTACCACGCTTCTTGCCCTGGCAATCGGGATACCGGCCGCCTATGTGCTGGCCCGCGTCAGGCTGCCGGGCAAGTCCTGGATCCTGGGCGGCCTGCTCACCGTCTCGATGTTTCCGCAAATGGCGATCGCGGGACCGGTGTGGCGGCTGCTTGCGGAGGTGCACGGACTCAATACCCATTGGGGCCTGGTGTTGCCCTATGTCACGTTCAGCTTGCCGATCGTCATCTGGATTCTGGCGTCGTTCTTTCGCGAATTACCCGCTGAACTGGAGGAAGCGGCGCGCGTGGATGGCTGCACGACGTGGCAGACGCTGACCAAGATCATGCTGCCGCTCGCGGCTCCGGGCATCTTCACGGCGGCGATCTTGACCTTCATCTACGCCTGGAATGAGTTCTTCTTCGCCCTCTTGATTCTGACCCAGCCCGGCAAGCAGACCCTGCCGCTCGGAATCGCGCTGTTTCAAGGGGAATTTACGATTCCCTGGGGAGAGTTGGCGGCCGCCTCCGTGCTGGCAACCCTTCCGCTCGTGCTGATGGTCCTGCTCTTTCAACGCTGGATCATCAGCGGCTTATCCGCCGGCGCTGTAAAAGGATAATCTGATGGCCGATCTCGAGCTGCGCGGGATTTCCAAACGATTCAATGGCCACGCGGTGCTCCACGACATCTCGCTCAAAGTGGCGGACGGCGCCTTCACCATTCTGCTGGGCCCCTCAGGCTGCGGGAAATCGACCCTCTTGAGAGTCATCGCCGGCTTGGAGCCGCAAACGGCCGGCGAGGTCCTCATCGGCGGACATTCGGTGGACAGGCTCTCCCCCGCGGACCGCGACATCGCCATGGTCTTTCAGCACTACGCCCTCTACCCTCACCTGTCGGTCCGCGAGAATCTGGCCTTCGGCCTGGCGATGCGCAGAACCCCGGCCCCTGTGATCGACGAACGGATCGCGGATACGGCGCAATTGCTGGATATCCAGCCGCTGCTCGATCGCAAGCCCAAAGATCTGTCCGGCGGCCAGCGGCAACGAGTCGCCATGGGCAGAGCCATGGTGCGCAAGCCGAAGCTCTTTCTCTTTGATGAACCGCTCTCGAACCTGGACGCGCAGCTCAGAACCAACACCAGAATCGAGCTCAAGAAACTGCAACAGCGGCTGGGGGTGACGATGGTCTATGTGACGCACGATCAGGTGGAGGCCATGACGCTCGGCGACGTCATCGTCGTGATGGAGCGCGGCCGGATCCGCCAGGCCGATCCTCCCCATCAGACGTACCTTCAGCCTGCCAATCCGTTCGTGGCAGGATTTATCGGTACGCCGCCCATGAATTTGTGGTCCGGCACACTCGATCGGCGCGAGGAGGCTTGGGGCTTTCGACGAGGCAGCCTGGAATTTCCGCTACCGGCGCTGCCCAGCGACATTCAGGCGCATGCGGGCGCCGACGTTATCGTGGGGGTCAGACCGGAGGACATTCGAATCGAGCCGACGGCCGAGACTTCGGTTCGCCTCAACGCAACCATTGACGTGAGCGAAGACCTGGGGGCGGATCAGATTCTTCACTGTTCGGTAATGGGTGAGCCGATGATCGTGCGCGTATCGCAGCATCCG
>DASSBQ010000202.1:0-6710 GCA_035698625.1 Nitrospiraceae bacterium | reverse complement strand
CTCGGGATCAAAGTGCGCTATCTCCACTCGGACATCAAGACGCTGGAGCGGGCCGAAATCATCCGGGATCTTCGCCGGGGGGTCTTCGACGTGCTCGTCGGCATCAACCTCCTGCGGGAAGGACTGGATATTCCCGAGGTGAGTCTTGTGGCGATTCTGGATGCCGATAAGGAAGGCTATCTTCGATCATACCGGTCGTTGATCCAAACAGCCGGTCGCGCGGCTCGAAACGTGGAAGGACGGGTCGTGTTGTACGGAGATGCGGTGACGGATTCCATGCGTCTGGCAATGGAGGAGACGGCCCGGCGCCGACGCATTCAAGAATCCTACAACCGGGAACATGGGATTACCCCGGCCTCGATCAAGAAAGGCATTCCAGTGCTGGAGTATGCCACGGCTGAGTTGGACTATGTTCAACTCGAACTTGCAGCGGACCCGCAGGCGGCGTACAAGGCTGAGGAAAATGCAGATCAACTCATTCGGCAACTGGAGGCCGAGATGAAAGCCGCTGCGAAGAGCCTCGAATTCGAACGGGCTGCCGACTTGCGCAATCGTATTCGCGCGCTGCGGATGCGTGAGCTCGAAGTGAAACAATAACCACGCCTCTCGTATCTCAAATCGTAGCACTTGGACGCCGGATACGGAACTCCGCGCGCGGCATCTGGCACAATTCAGAATCATGGTTTCCCGGCGGCCTTGCCGCCGGAATCACATTTGCTTGTACAGGTAGGCGCCGAGAAACATACCGAGGATGCTGAGCAGGTTCACTTTGATGCTGAAGCCGAACGTCACCTTCAAAAGGACCAGATCGATCGTAAGCGGAGGATTGATACCGGGAGAGAAATAACTGGAAAAGATGTTTTGAATGGCGCCGTTGGGCGCCATGACATGGAGGATCTCGCCAAAAATTCCGCCGAGCATACCCCCGATTAGGATGAATATCAGCAGGACGCCTACCGATTTTCTCATCCGGACTTTCTCTTACCCGTCCCTGCGTAATTGTCCCATATCGGCCTCGTGCACCTTAGCGAAAGCTTTTCGCGATGTCAACAAAATGGATGCTACGCGCCGGTAATTGCATCGGATGGATGGCGGGTAGAAGAAAAGCCTGCCGGCCTCCGGTCGCAGGCGATGATGAGCGCCTGCGCCGGCGTCCCAATGTGAGGAGCGTTTGTCAGGAGCCGAAGAACCGGACATTTCTACTGTGGAGAGAAGCGGACATTTCTACATTGGGTTGGCACAGTGCCCCATTGCCTTGACTTCCCCTAACCTCTGAATTACACTGCGCGATACTCTTTTTTCAGATTTTTCGAGGCGATCGGAGATCTGTCCAAGGAACCTCTTCGATTGCCTTTTTGTTTGGTGGGCCATGCTGGATGCATTGAGCGAAAAATTTGAACGTATTCTGAAACGGCTTCGCGGTCACGGCGTTCTTTCTGAAGAGAACATCACGGAAGCATTGAAAGAGGTGCGGCTGGCGCTTCTGGAAGCCGATGTCAATTTCAAGGTCGTCAAGAGCTTTCTCGACCGCGTTCGTGAAAAAGCCGTAGGACAGGAGGTGCTCCAGAGCCTCACGCCGGGCCATCAGGTCGTCAAGATCGTCTGGGACGAACTCCGCGACATGATGGGCGGTGAGCGGGCGGGTATCAGTTTGGCCTCCCGGCCGCCGACGGTCGTCATGATGGTCGGGTTACAGGGAGCAGGGAAGACCACGACTTGCGGCAAGCTAGCTCGGTTGTTCAAGGGGCAGGGCAAGCGCGTGCTCATGGTCGCCGCCGATCCGAGGAGACCCGCTGCCGGCGAACAACTCTCCAGCCTCGGTCGAGATCTAGGGATCGATGTCTACCGAGCCGAACAAGCCGACGCGTCCCAAGCGGACGTCGTGCGGATTTGCTTGCGCGGAACGGAGCGCGGGCAAGATCAAGGATATGATCTTGTTGTTTTGGACACGGGTGGTCGTCTGCACATTGATGAAGAACTGATGGCCGAGTTGGCGGCCGTAAAAGGGGCGGTGAAGCCCCATGAAGTGTTGCTCGTCGCGGATGCGATGACCGGCCAGGATGCCGTGAATATGGCCACGCAATTCGACCGGCAGGTCGGGTTGACCGGGGTCATACTTACCAAGGTCGAGGGGGATGCACGGGGCGGCGCGGTCCTTTCTATCCGTGCGGTGACGGGCAAGCCGATCAAATTTCTGGGAATGGGTGAAAAGCTCGACGCGCTTGAATTGTTTTATCCGGACCGCATGGCTTCCCGCATCCTCGGCATGGGTGATGTCCTGTCCCTTATTGAGAAGGCGCAGGAGACATTCAGCCGCGAGCAAGCGGAAGAGGCGCAAAAAAAGCTGACGAGCAATACATTCAGTCTCGAGGATTTTCGGGAGCAGCTGGGGCAGGTCAATCGGCTGGGCTCGTTCGAGCAGATTCTGGGCATGTTGCCCGGCGCTCAGCGCCTGAAGGATATGGCGGGGGGCGGCACTGTTCCTGAAAAGGAAATCAAGCGTGTCGTGGCCATGATTGATTCCATGACGCCGCGCGAGCGACGCGACCATACAGTCATCAACGGCAGCCGCAAGAAACGTATCGCAAAGGGGAGCGGGACCAGTGTGACGGAGGTCAATCGGCTCATTAAACAGTTCCTGTCCGCGAGAAAAATCGCCAAGGCGATGACGGGGGCCGGCGGCCGGCGACACCTGGCCCAGATGTTGCGGGGGATGTAACGGCATGGAACCGTCGATGGATGTCCTTGCGGGCATGTCCTCCGGCGCGGGCTAACTCCATGAATTTGTGACAGGACATGGATTTTCGTTCTTTTATCAAGGGAGGCGCACAGTGGCAGTTCATTTGCGTTTGACGCGCACGGGGCGACATAAACGACCGATGTATCGAGTAGTGGCAGCGGATTCTCGGATGCCGAGAGACGGTCGGTTCCTGGAAATCCTGGGAATCTTCGATCCGCTCAAGAACCCGGCTGTTCCTGAGCTGAAACAGGAGCGGGTATTAACGTGGTTGCGGCATGGAGCGCAGCCGACGACGACGGTGCGAACATTGCTCAAGCGGTCGGGAATCTGGAAGCAATTTGAGAGCGAGAAGGCTCAAAAAGCCAGCAAGTAGCTCCAAGAGGAATAGGCGGATCGGTGCTTGATTGTGTCGCCGATCGGTGCCTTTCAATCCGGCGATGCCTGAGCAAGCGGACCTCGTGACCATCGGTAAGATCGAGCGGCCATTCGGCGTCCGTGGCGAAGTCAAGGTTCAATCCTTGAGCGATGTGCCGGATCGATTGGAGCGATTGCAGCAGGTTACCCTGGTATCCCCGAGCGGGGTGGTCTTGACCACAAATGTCGTCCAGGTCCGACCAGGCGGGCGGTCCTATATCATGCGGTTCGACGCATTCTCGACGCCTGAAGAAGCGGCAGAGTTTCGAGGCGGCGTCTTGCAGATTCCTCAGGCCGCATCGCCCCCGCTTGCCGAAGACCTTTACTACGAATATGAGCTGGTCGGGATGACGGTCCAAGACGAACAGGGACGTGTCTTGGGAACATTGGAAGAAATCTGGCAATTGCCGGGCAATCCTATCTTTGCCGTGCGGCATGCGGGCCGGGAACTTCTCGTTCCAGCGACCAAGAGGGTTGTGGCATCGGTTGATCGTGCGGAACGGCTCATGACCGTGCGGGCCGACGAAGGTGTGGTGGAGCAGTCATGATGCGGTGTATCGTCCTGACGCTCTTTCCTGAGATGGTCGGTTCCGTGCTCGGCCAGAGTATGCTGAAACGCGCTCAGGACAAGGGGCTCCTTGAGGTGCGGCTTGAGAATCTTCGAGACTACGCATCCGATCGCCATAAGACCGCCGACGACGTGCCGTATGGCGGCGGCGCCGGTATGGTGATGAAGGCGGAACCGATTCTCCGAGCGATCGAAGCGATCAAGGAGTTGGAACAATGTGAAATGACAGGGGGCGTGCGCATCGTTCTTCCATCTCCGCAAGGCCGGCCGTTCACTCACGAATATGCCGTGAATATCTCGCACGAACGGCGGCCGGTTATTTTCCTGTGCGGGCATTATGAAGGAATCGACGAACGGGCCGCACGGCTGCTGAATCCCGAAGAGATTTCCGTCGGCGACTATGTGTTGACTGGTGGAGAATTGGCCGCCCTGGTGATCATCGACGCCGCCGCACGCCTGATCCCAGGGGTGTTGGGTGATCCGGCATCCGCTTCCGAGGAGTCTTTTGCGGAGCTGCTTTTGGAATATCCGCAGTACACCAGACCGGCCGATGTGCGGGGCCTGGCGGTTCCGGATGTGCTGCTTTCCGGCAATCATGAGGCGATTCGCCTGTGGCGACGGAAAGAGTCCCTACGCAACACGTACCGGAAGCGGCCCGATCTCCTTCGAGATCGCCGATTGAGCGAGGAAGATACGCGACTGTTGAATGAAGTCGTCAATGAATGCATCACGGTTACATCAGCGCCGGACGCAGGAGGAGGGGTGAGAGTATGAATCGGTTAGAACGGATCCAACGGTCATTAACCAAGAAGACGGTGCCCATCTTTGAGATCGGGGATACCGTTCGCGTGCATGTGAAGGTGGTGGAAGGGGAAAAGGAGCGCATCCAAGTCTATGAAGGCACCGTGATCGCGAGAAAGGGGACGCTCAACGCCGAGACCTTTACGGTTCGGAAGGTATCCTACGGCGTCGGCGTGGAACGGATTTTCCCGATTCATTCCCCCAGCGTTGCCAAAGTCGCCGTGGTCCGCCAGGGGCGAGTTCGCCGTGCCAAACTGTATTATCTTCGTTCCAAGAAGGGAAAATTCGCCAAAGTCGAAGACCGGGAATTTTCCGCTGAAGGCCGATCGCAAGCGGCGGCGCCAAGTACGGAAGAAGCCAGTCCGGCTCTTGCGGCGCCTGCATCAAGCAAGGCATAACCGTTCCGTTGTATCTGACTGACACCGCGACGAGGGCTCTCGTTGGTCGTCGATCAGGAGCCAGGTAGGGTGGGACCCACCGATATCTTCGAGGTGGAAGCCCGGCGCTGTGGGTACCGGTACATTGCCGGTCTGGACGAGGCGGGCCGCGGTCCGCTGGCCGGTCCAGTCGTCGCGGCTGCCGTTATTCTTCCCCGCTGTTGCCGTCTTTCCGGATTAAATGATTCCAAACAGCTGTCCGAGGCGGAGCGCAACCGTCTGTATGCCGCGATCAGGACGAGGGCCTGCATAATCGGGGTCGGCTCAGCGAGCGAACAGGAGATCGACGGGATCAACATTCTCGAGGCCACGCGCCTCGCTATGCAGCGCGCAATCTCGGCGATGTCCCTGGTCCCGGATTTTCTCCTGCTTGATGCGCTGACGATTCCGTTCGTGCCGATTCCGCAACGAGCCATCATCACAGGCGATTGCCTCTCACAATCCATCGCCGCTGCGTCGGTCATCGCCAAAGTGACGCGGGATCGCATGATGGCCGAGTACCATCGCGCCTATCCGGAGTATAACTTTCTTTCCCATAAGGGCTACTGCACGCCCGAACATCTGCGGTTGCTGAAGCGGTATGGGCCCTGCGCCATTCACCGCCGCACGTTTTGGCCTGTGCTCATCCGATTGACCAGGCACAAGCCCTCAACACCCCGACATGCTGCCGGCGGAGCGCGGCAAAGGCCGGCATTGGACCTCGATGCGTGATGCTCGGCTGCAATTGGGTCGAGAGGCGGAATCGCTTGCCGAACGGTTTCTGCGGAGCCGCGGCTATCAGATCCTTGACCGCAATGTCCGGTCACACACCGGCGAATTGGATTTGGTCGCGGAGGACGGTGATGTCTTGGTATTCGTTGAGGTCAAGGCGCGCCAGACCAATGCCTTTGGCGGCGCTCTGTATGCCGTGGATCCAAGGAAGCAGGCGCGCATTGTGAAGCAAGCGGCGCAGTACCTGTCGCGCCACCGGATTTACGGCCGGTCCTGCCGCTTCGATGTCGTCCTTTTGCGCGCCGGCGCCGAGCGAGATCTGGCAATCGAACTGATTCAGAATGCCTTTGAAGTTCAGGATGGGCAGTTCCCGTAGAGGATCAATATTTCCACTCATGATCCAATTATTTCATGTCACAAAATACTATGATCGCCGGTTGGCACTTTCGGATATTACGTTGGAAATCGAGAAGGGGGAGTTTATTCTGTTGATGGGAGCAAGTGGAGCCGGGAAATCGACCCTGTTGAAATTGCTGATCGGTGCCGAACTGCCCGACGAGGGGCAGATTTTCGTCCAAGGCCGCAATGTCTCCAAGCTGTCGCCGGCCGAGATTCCCATACTGAGAAGAAGAGTCGGCATCGTATTCCAGGATTTCCGTCTGTTGAACAAGAAAACGGTTTTTGACAATGTCTCGCTCCCGCTGCTGGTCCAAGGGCTGTCGAATGGCGAGATCCGGCGAAAAGTCATGGAAGCGCTGAAGGCGGTGGGGTTGGACCATCGGCGCGATCAACTTCCTCCGGCTCTCTCCACCGGCGAGCAGCAACGGGTCTGCATTGCCCGGGCGATTGTCAACGGACCGATCGTGTTGTTGGCGGACGAACCAACCGGCAATCTGGATCCCGAATTGACCAGTGAGATCATTGAATTGTTCAAGCTCATCAATGCACGCGGGACCACCGTCATGGTGGCGACGCATGATCCGCAGGTCATGAAGCAAGTGAATCGACGCGTCATTTCCCTCTCCCAGGGGAAAGTGGT
>DASSBQ010000201.1:0-11405 GCA_035698625.1 Nitrospiraceae bacterium | reverse complement strand
GTGCAAAGAAAATGCCTTGTTACGAGACCATGAGCCTCGCGCGCCATCGGTGCGCGAGCGCCTCTCCATGTCAAAGGTCTCCTGTGACAGGCGGCTTCCGTCCCGTGGATGGTTTGTCCTTCCATAAGACACGGTGTCTTCGGCACCGAGAGCCGTGGCGGCTTCGGGTCACGGGATGCCCCAGTCGGCAAATGCAGTTCCGCGCCATTCGCACCGCCGGATGATGCAGGTTCCCTTTTTCCCCTTGAACGCAAGGGGTCTGTCTTTTGCAGATGTTTTCCCGTCCAGTGGAATTCATCATCTCTACCAAGGAGGCCGCAATGAAAACAACACAGGTATTCACGGTAGCTCTGGTCGCAGGCGGACTGCTTGCCTTCACCGGGCTACCATCCGACGCGCAGCAGTCGAGCGGAGGAACGCCGCCGAGCGTCACGGAAGGAACAGGCAGTGGATCAGAGAAGTCCGGCTCCCCCGGCACGTCGCAAGGCCAGAGCCGTGAATCATCGGGGAAGATGGACCCCAGCGACCGGATGATTGGATCGGGCGATAAGGGTCAATCGAGCAGCGGGTCTTCCGGCAGCGCCACCAGCGGCACTACCAACTCTTCCGGGGCTGGTTCGGGCACGGGATCAGGGTCCGCGTCCGGTTCCGGCATGGGATCCGGGGGTGGGTCAGCCGGATCAGGCGGAGGCAAGTAGAGCACTTCGCATACCCGGCAGGAGTCAAGGACAAGGACTCCTGCCTTGCGGCGGCCATCCCAACTCAAGCAGCGTTGTCTCTCTGCATGATCAAGCAATGCTACAACGTACAACTGGGCGGCCTAGGCGTACTGGGCGCAATGTTGAAAGGTTGTAGTCCTATGAGTGCCGATGCGGAACGCAGAACCGAAGCACGGTCGCGCGCCTCTGAGATTGAATTGGCTCCGGTGAACGGGCTCGTCGATCTCACGCAAGGCTCCGTGTATTTCATCGGAACGGCCACCATGCTGATCCGATATGCGGGGTTCACGGTCTTGACGGATCCAAATTTTTTGCATCAAGGCGAGTACGTGAGACTCGGGTACGGTCTGCGGTCCAAGCGCCTGACGAATCCTGCCGTGTCGTTCGAGGCGTTGCCGCCGTACGATCTGGTGCTGCTGTCGCACCTGCACGAAGATCACTTTGACCGGCGCGTTGAAACGATGCTGAATCGCAGCACGACCATTGTTTCCACCGAGCATGCCGCTGTATCCCTGGCCGAAAAAGGCTTCCGCCGCAGCATGGGACTGACCACATGGCAACATGTCTCCTTCTCTCGTGGCGGTGTGACGCTTCGAATTACCAGCATGCCGGGCCGACATGGTCCTGCGTTGATTTCGGCCTTATTGCCGCCGGTCATGGGCAGTATGCTGGAATTCATACAGTCCGATCAAATCCTGCTTCGCCTGTATATCTCGGGCGATACACTGGTCATCGATGAACTGAAGGAAATCCGCAAGAGGTACGCCTATCTCGATCAGGCAATTCTCCACCTTGGCGGGACCAGGGCGCTGGGTATTCTTGTGACCATGGATGGTGAACAGGGAGTCGAGATGCTGAAGCTGTTGGAACCCAAGATCGCCATCCGGATTCATTACAATGACTATACGGTGTTCAAATCTTCCCTGTCCGACTTCCAAAGGGAAGTGAAGGCGGCCGGGTGGGAAGGACGCATTCGATACCTCCAACATGGCGAGACCTATAACTTCGAAGTTCCCGTGCCGTCCAACATGTTGACGAAGTAGAGGCGCGTCGCGGAGTCAACGTCCAGCGCATTTCAAGGATTCAGTCGGAAGGAGTTACCTGTTATGGCAGAAGGATCTCAACAGCCGCCGCAGCAACAAGACCGTCGGCCCGGCCTGGAATCCGAGATGACCCCTCGCCCAAAAACGGAAGACCGCAAACATCATGGGACGGGGAAACTTCACGGCAAGGTGGCACTCATCACCGGCGGGGACAGCGGGATCGGCCGGGCTGTGGCCGTGGCCTTTGCCAGGGAAGGCACCGACGTGGCGGTGGTTTACTTGAACGAGCATAAGGACGCGGAAGAGACGAAGGAACTCGTAGAAAAGGAGGGCCGCCGCTGTCTCACACTCGCAGGGGATGTCGGAACGTCCGTGTTTTGCAGCCAATGCGTAGAGCAGACGCTCCGCGAATTCGGCCATCTGGATATCTTGGTAAATAACGCCGCCGAGCAACACCCTCAGGACAGCATCACCAAGATTACCCCTGAACAATTGGAGCGGACGTTCCGGACCAATATCTTTTCATTTTTCTACATGACTCAGACCGCCCTGCCCCATCTGAGGGAAGGCAGCACCATTATCAATACCACCTCAGTGACGGCCTATAAAGGCAGCGGACATCTTCTGGACTATTCCTCCACTAAGGGCGCCATCGTTTCTTTCACCCGGTCCTTATCTCAGGCGCTGGCCGAGAAGCGCATCCGGGTGAACGCCGTGGCTCCAGGCCCAATCTGGACGCCGCTCATTCCCTCGACATTCCCCCCGGACAAGGTCGAGACATTCGGGTCCGATGTCCCGCTGAAACGGGCCGGCCAACCGGAAGAGGTGGCGCCGAGCTACGTCTTCTTGGCGTCCGACGATGCCTCGTACATGACCGGGCAGGTACTGCATCCCAACGGCGGCACCGTAGTGAATGGGTAGCCGACATCGATTCGCTCGTGCCACAACCACATTCATAGAAGGAGGGTTCCATGCCGAGAAGGACACAAAGCGCCGCAGCATCTAGGACAGCCACCAATAAGACACGACCCGCCACGGATGCCCTGCAAATGTTGAAACAGGATCATGACAAGGTCAGCGAGCTTTTTGTTCAGTTCATTGAAGGTGACGCAGGCAATAAACGGCAAGTGGCGCACCAGATTTTCAAGGAATTGGAAATCCACAGCACGCTCGAAGAGGAACTGTTTTACCCGGCCTTGCAGAACCAGGGTGATCCGGACGAACTGGCTGCGCTGGAGCACGGCGATGAAGAACTTGACGGGGAAGCCGTACTGGCGGAGGACGACTCAGAAGAGGAGGACGAAGAGGACGAGGAGATCAACGGGGAAATGGACGAGGATGTCATCGCTTCCGCTTACGAAGACCATCAGGCAGTCAAAGAACTCATCCATCGCCTGAAGGGCTTGGACCCCAACACATCGGATTTCCAACAGGGCATGATGGAACTGCGTGAAATGGTCACAGATCACGCTGCCGAAGAAGAAGACGTGCTGTTCACTGAAGCCAAACTGAAACTCGATACGAATACACTTGGCGTGCAAATGCAGGAGCGCAAGCAGGAGCTCATGTCCCCGACCGCCGGCTGATTCAGAAAGGACATCGCATGAAACACAATGCACGAGAATCCGCACGCACGATGTTCATGGGCGCCTGCCTGGTGATGCTTGCTTTTGGAGGCACCACACCGGCCTTCAGCAAGGAACCCAACCAGTCCACGGGAACCGGCACGATTCAAGGGGAGGACGGATCGATGGCTACCAAACGCGGTGGGAATACCGGCCCTACCACAGGCCGCAACGAACACAGCGGGGCCGGCACAGGGGCCCGTGCGGGATCCTGCGAAATCGGAACCCAAACATGATGGCAACCGGGGTTCCAGCCAATTGGGATCCGACTCGAGTCACAAAGCCAACCAACAAGAAGGAAGCCGCGACGAGGGCCGAGGGCAATCCGGCGCGCGGACTAAGACGTAACGACCGGTTCGCCGGCGCCGCCATGACCCATGGTGGCGCCGGCCGTTCCCTATTGCGGAGAACATGATGCCCACACTGACTCACGAAGAACTCAAGTCAGTCATAGCGGCGGGACAAGGCACGGCTGTCTCAATTTTTTTGCCGACTCATCGTGCCGGTCCTGAGATCCAACAGGATCCCATCCGGCTCAAAAATCTTGTAAAAGAAGCGGAGCGCCAATTGCTTGCCGAGGGAAGCCGCGCAGCCGACGCGCGGGAGTTGCTGGCTCCCGTCACAGACCTACTCGACGATGCATCGTTCTGGCGACATCAACGGGATGGCCTCGCGATCTTTCGCTCGTCGGATCTCTTTCGGGTCTATCGTCTTCCTATAAGCGTGCGGGAATTTGTCGCGGTCTCGGATCGTTTTTATGTCAAACCCTTGTTGCCGCTGCTGATCAATGACGCGCGTTTTTATGTCCTTGCTTTGAGCCAGAAAGCCGTTCGGCTCTTGGAATGCTCCCGTGAAGAGGTCCATGAAGTGGAACTCCCCGACGTCCCGCAGGGCGTGCAAGAGGGCCTTCCGATTGGGCCTGCTCCAGAATCGCAACGATACACCCTTCCCGTGGGCGGCCCTCAAGGTGGACGACTGCATGGACATGGGGTCGGAATCGACGATGCCGATGTAACCAATCTGACCCAGTACTTTCACCGCATCGACGATGGTCTGAAGAACATCCTGAACCAGGCCGATGTCCCGCTGATTTTGGCCTGCGTCGAATACCTGGCTCCGATCTTCAAAGAAGGCGCGAGCTATCGCCATATCCTCGAGCCGATTATCCCGGGCAATCCTGACGGTCTGACGAATGAAGACCTTCAGCAGAAAGCCTGGCTGATTGCGGAGCCGTATTTTCGTCAGGCGCAGGCGACGGCCAAAGCGCAATATTATGAGGGCATCGCCAAAGGACGAGCCGGAAACCAGCTCGCCGACGTATTGACGGCCGCCCATCAGGGTCGTATTGCGACCCTTTTCGTTCCGCTCGGGGTGCGTCGATGGGGCCGATTCCACTTTGATAGCCTCACGTTGGAACAACATGAGAACGAGGAGACCGGAGACGACGAGCTCCTGGATCTGGCGGCTATGCAAACCGTCATGCATGGCGGAACGGTCTATGGGGTGAAGCCGGAGGAGCTACCCGATACACATTCAGTTGCCGCCATTTATCGGTTTTAATGACATCCCATCTGGCCTCCCGGCAGGAAGGCAGATGGCGACCGGGGAGGAACGCATGGATCTGCAGATCGAAGGACGCCATGTCAATGTGACAGACGAGTTGAGGTCCGATATCGAAGCACGGGTCGACGACCTGCTTCCGGGACGGGATATTACCCATGTCCGGGTCACGTTGACCGAGCAGAATCACCGTAAGACGGAGGATTCCTACGAAATTCTCATTGTCGTGCAAATTCCCGGGCACACGATCACGGCCAGAAAGCAGCAGAACAGTTTCGAAGAAGCGCTTCGCGACGCATTTGCCGCGATGAAGACCGAGTTGGAGACCATTCGTGGCAAACGCGCTTCACACGAGATACGGAGCAGCGCGCCGCCCGAGCGGGGGGTCATCAGAAAATTGTTTCCAGCCGACGGCTATGGGTTCATCGCCATGGATGACGGCATGGAAGTCTATTTCCATCGGAACGCCGTGCACGACATCGCTTTCGAGGCTCTCGAGGACGGCATGGACGTCAGCCTCAATATCGAACCGGGTGACAAAGGCCTTCAAGCCACCACGGTGAATCCCGTGCCCTCTGTCAGTCGATACTACGACGACAAAGGGTCAACCACCTGATCGTATCCAACCCGGGCCTGGCAGCCGATCACTTCTCTTCCCAGAGGACTATGTCTTTTCCCAGGACCCACCAACTCTCGCCTCCGTCCAATCAGGCAGTTTGTCCACCATAGACACGCTGTCCACCGCCCGTTTCACGCATTCCGGCATTCTGATTCTAACGTCGCAATTTTTTGAACAGTTCCACCGCGGGTCAAGGCGGGTTCACATTTTGCTACGCTCATGATGGACATGCCAGACGGGTAATCTGCACGGGGCTTCCGGGGATTATGGATAGCGTTCAATTCTCTGGGTTAAACGATCGAAAGGAGATACTTATGCCAGCTGATAACAAGCTTAAGATATTTAATAGGACGGTGATGATCATGGCTCTAGGCGCGTCGATGTTCGGCGTCGCTTCGGTTCGAGCCGAATATCGAGGCGATATTCCAACCGGCGATATGACGAATACGGAACGGTCACAATTCCGGAACACCGATCTCAGCGGGGGTTTCTACGACGACCGCTTCAAGGCAGACGATTGGTTCTATGACTTCTACGAGAACCCCGGCACTACGGATCGGTCCATTCCCGGGTCAACGATTTCTCCCGCCGAACGGGCCCGGGTAGCGGATGCAGCTCATCCCTGGGAGTCGGACCGGGTTACGAGTCGCGAAGAGCAGGAAGCGGCATTTCAGCGGTATTACGACGAGCCCTGGTTCTACGATCAGCGAGACCCGGTCTACACCATGCCAATGACTAGAGTTCGGGACGATTCGTTCCGGACGGCTCGTGATAGCGGCGAGTCAGCTACGGGAATCGTCCAAGCTGTCAAACAGCTCCGCCACCGCACGAGCGGCGGCCAAAATACGGTGGTCCTCTTGCAGACGGCGGACGGTCGCCGATTAATCAGCGACTTGGGTCCCGCTCGGGAAACGCTCGATATGGGAATCAGCCAAGGAGTTCTTGTCAATATCCGGGGGCACAGAGAGGATATTGGTCCCTACTCTGTTCTGATGGCGGACGAAATCAGTTCCGGCGCCAGACGGGTACTCTTAAATCGGAACCATGAAGGAACATGGACGGATAGTCGCCAAGTCGAAGGTCGCATTGAACGTTTCCGCGATGTTCCGGTTCGGCAAACGGGACAAATGCATCGAACCGCGGCGGTACGCACTCCGGACGGTCGCTTTGCGCTGGTAGATTTCGGACCGAGCACGGCTGAGAGCCTACCTGCCAACGCCGCGCCAGAGGATCGCATCGTGGCCGCCGGACCCGTCGTTCAGATTGGGAATTACCCGGTCATGTTCGCCAATCGTGTGTCGGTCAATGACGGCATTCCTGTCCGGATCGCACGTCCCGACGGGTCATACGTGCAACCAGCCCGCCGGCCGTTTGAGGCGTCACAGCTGGAAGCTGCTAATCCGAGTTGTATCGGCGGAGGCTGCGAGAGCGCGGTTGTGAATCGTAGTCAGCCCCGAGACGCGCACAGCAATGCGATGGACGGGACCATACGGTCTGAACGGCCCGAACGCCGATAGGGGGACTTTCAACCTTCCCGGCAGTCGCAGGGGGGATGGCCCCGCCATCCCCCCTGCCTGACCCAGAGAAAACCGATCGACCGGGTTGGAGGATACCATGATTGGATGGATTTTGTTTGGACTGATCGTCGGCATAGTCGCAAAACTTCTTATGCCGGGCAAAGACCCAGGCGGCTTCATCCTCACCAGCCTCCTCGGTGTCGGCGGCGGCTTGCTGGGCGGTTACATCGGCCGACTGCTTGGTTGGTACGGCGAGAGCGATCCCGTCGGCTTTATTATGGCCGTGCTGGGCGCCCTCATCCTTTTAATCGGATACCGAGCCGTCGTGCAGCCCCAAGATGGCTGAGCGCTTCACGCGTATTCGCTCGTCTTTCATGCTGGGTCTCGCCCTGCCCTAGACAGACTGTCCTATTCGTCAGACAACAGTTCCGGCACCTTCCATTTCTCGACCCACCGAGTAAGACCGTCATGTGCCATTGACCAACAGAACCGCGAGTCGCCGTTGATTCGGTAAGCTTCTTACTTGGCCCTACATTTGCACATGAACCGTTCCACCAAGATCGTCATTCAACAAGACACTTGAACACTGGAAGATGAATTACTCGATTCCATCTATGACGCCGTTGCCGACTTTCATACAGATTGAACCAGTGGGACAATGCAATTTGTCATGCGTCATGTGCCCGGTCAATCTGAGAACCGATCGGCCATCGGATGGTTCGCCTTCATTCATGGCCTTCGAACAATTCGTTTCCGTTCTCGATGGATTTCCGGAGGTCAAAACGTTACATCTCCAAGGACTGGGAGAACCGATGATGCATCCGCGTTTTTTCGACATGGTGCATCACGCCGTAGGCAAGGGCATTACGGTAAGTTGCAATTCCAACCTTACGCTGGTCAGTGAGGCTCGCGCCGAACGCTGCGTCACCAGCGGCTTACAAGAGCTGCATGTGTCGCTCGACGGCGCGACGGCCGAAACCTACGAATCGATCAGGATCGGGGCGCGCTTCTCCCGTGTCATCTCGAACATCTCCCGTGTGCAGAAAGCCCGCCGCCGTCTCATGAGCGACGGTCCCGAGCTGATCCTGACCACCGTCGTAATGCGGAACAATTTGCACGAACTGACCGATCTGGTCGGCTTGGCGCACGACCTGTCGATTCGCTCGGTCTTCGTGCAACATCTGGGACAAGACTTTACCGAGCCCTCGCTGCATCCTTCTTATCAACCGTTTCGTTGGTTTGTAAACCAGGAGTCGCTTCTTCAACAGGACCGGCCGGCAATCGACGCGGCTTTCGCTTCGGCCAGAACCGAGGCGGATCGTTTAGGCGTGTCCCTGCGCCTGCCTCGTCTCGATCCGGTGGTTAAGGCATCAGCTGGACAAGCAAGTCGCCGGTGCGATTGGCCCTGGAAGGCGGCGTATGTCACCTATCAAGGCTGCGCAGTTCCCTGTTGTATGATTGCGACGCCGGACCGGTTCCAATTCGGCAATGTCCTGACAGACAGCGCCCTCGATGTCTGGAATGGCGACAAAGCCGAACAGTTTCGCCGGCGATTGGATTCCGACGATCCGCCCGATCTCTGCGCTTCATGCGCCGTCTATAAAGGAATCTTTTGATGAGGGACAGCCACAGAGAAGGAGAAGCGGAGAGGACGGATCTTCAGATGAAATGTAGCAATACCGACTTACTTGTTCGAGGCCGCCAAGGCACCGGACAGCGACATCCAGAACAGGAGGTTACCAATGGCACACATGCGTAGTGGAATCAGAACGTCGTCAATCAGCGGGCGCGAGCGATATCGCACGAATACGCAGGACATGGGCTGGGAAGAGGAGCAAGCCTGTCATGCCCGCCAGAACGTAGGCGACGTCGAACGGATCGCCGCCGGTTTGATAGGAGGCGGGCTGCTGTTGCGGAGCGTCCTCCGGCCCTCATGGCTCGCCGGAGGACTCGGCGCATTAGTCGGCGCTGCCTTGGTACATCGAGCCATGACAGGTTACTGCGCCGGCTATGCGGCCATGGGTATCAGCACGAAAGAACCGCAGGACACTTCCTCCATTGGCCGCCGCAAGGTGCAGACGGATCGTGCCGTGAAGGTAGAACAATCCGTTACGATCGACCGGCCGCCCCACGATCTCTATCGATTCTGGCGCCGGCTGGAGAATCTGCCGAAAGTCATGAGTCACGTGCAATCCGTGCAGAGCATCAACGACCGATTGTCCCATTGGGTCGTGAACACGTTGCCTGGCGCCCCAACCGTGGAGTGGGATGCGGAGATCATCAATGAGGTCGAACCGGAGCGCATCGGCTGGAGGACGCTTCAAGGCGCAGCCGTGGATCACGCCGGTTCGGTCGAGTTTCAGCCGATCGGCGACGGCGGCAGCACGAGAGTGACCGTCACACTGCAGTATGATCCGCCTGCCGGTCAGATCGGCGCGGCTGCGGCCAGCCTCATCGGTCAGGATCCGAACCACACCATCGCCGAAGATTTGAAGCGATTTAAGGAGACCATGGAAACCGAAGCGCACACGACAAAGGAATCTTGAATGAGGAAATCGTGAGTGCTGCATTACAGAAAGGCTGTCCATGAACCAGACGATGCCCGAAGGACGGACCGAGCGGCTGCGCCAGCTCCTACTGGTACGGCGGCAAGAGATCCAACGGCAGATCGACGAACTCCTCGCGCAACACCGCGCCGATCAAACTCAATTGCGGGAAGAATCGGTGGCGGATACTGAGGACCTTTCGACGCGAGACAGTGTGAGTCATCAGCAACTGTCGATTCTGGAGGTCCGCAACCAGATGCGGCTCCAGGTCGAAGCAGCGCTGCAACGTCTGGACGAAGGGACGTATGGTATTTGCGAGGACTGCCAGCAACCCATCAACGAAGAACGCCTCAAGGCGATGCCCTTCGCGCGCCGTTGTACCGATTGCCAGCGGCATGCGGAAATATTGGAGCAGATCGAAAAGAAAGAAGATCGGGAAGACATATAGGGCGATAAGCCGCACCGGCGATCGGCACGCTCGGACGCCATGCTTTTTTAAACCGGCGCTTCACACAACAAGGAGCCTCCTATGCCGCTGACTACATTTGCGGGACATCCATTACATCCTCAGCTCATCACCATGCCGGCGGGGCTGCTGCCCTTCAGCCTGGTGCTGGACCTGTTGCATCTGAAAACCGGCCGTCGGTCCTATGCCGACGCGGCCTACTACACAATGATCGGAGGTCTGGCCGGAGGCGTGGCCGCCGGCGCAGCGGGGGCGGCCGACTATCTCACCATTCCCCCAGAAAACAAGGCCAAAGGGGTCGCCGAGACTCATGCCGTCCTCAATATCGGCTTGCTGGCCCTCACTAGTCTGAATCTCGCGCTGCGCAGCCACGGCCGAAGATCCTGGAGCTTGCCGCTTCTTTTGTCCCTAGTGGGGACTCTCGGCCTCTTTGTATCGGCCTGGTACGGCGGGCATCTGGTCTATGAGCATGGCATGCGCGTAAAGCCGGCCGGTTCGCCCGGTCATGAACAGGATCTGAAATTGCCCGGTGACGAACGGATTGCAGAGGCGATCCAATCCTTCAGTGAATAGTTCTACACGGTGCCGCGCCGAAGCAACCACTCGAGGCACATCGCATGAGCGGAGATCTGAGCCGCTGCTGGTACAAGAACGCCGTCATCTATGGCTTGGACGTCGCGACGTACCAGGATTCGAATGGAGATGGGATAGGAGATTTTCCCGGTCTCTGTCGGCGGCTCGATTATCTCGTCGATCTGGGCGTCACCTGTGTCTGGCTTCTACCCTTCTTTCCCACCCCCGATCGGGACAACGGCTACGATGTCATGGATTATTTCTCGATCGACCCCAGACTCGGCACGTTGGAGGATTTTCTGACGTTCGTGCGCGGCGCGGGCGAGCGTGGCATCAGGGTCATGATCGATCTCGTGATGGATCACACTTCCAATCAACATCCTTGGTTTCAGGCGGCGCGACAGGACCGGCGTTCGCGCTATCGTCGCTATTATGTCTGGACGGATGCGCCGCCGCCGACTGATACGGGAAAGAAGAATATCTTTCCCGGTGAAGAGTCCACCGTCTGGACCTACGACGAGATCGCGGGACAATATTATTATCACCAGTTTTACCATTTTGAGCCTGACTTGGACGTCGGCAACCCCGAGGTGCGGGAAGAGGTCAAGCGAGTCATTGATTATTGGCTGTCGTTCGGCATCTCAGCTTTCCGCGTGGACGCCGTCTCTCACATGATCGAACCGCATCAAGCCGGGCAGCCGGTGGCTTCTCACGACCCGCACTTTATTCTGCGTGAC
>DASSBQ010000200.1:0-2673 GCA_035698625.1 Nitrospiraceae bacterium | reverse complement strand
CCGGATTTCGTGCCCCCCGGACTGTTCTTACCTCGACACGGGCAGCGAATATCAACAACGTCGGCTTGGTGAACAACTCGTTCCGGTTCGCCGGGAGCTTTATCGCCGGCTGAGTGAATTGGGAGGCGAGAAAGCCGCGGCTCTTTGCAACTTGATCGAGGTCGTGACCTTTACATATTTCCACGAGCGCCTGGACGGCCAAGACGCAGAGGTCATCGCCGCCATCCAAGCTCTTAGGCGGTCGCTGAGCCCCCTCCATGTTCCCGCGGCTCCCATGCCGGTCTTTGCCGAACGCTTGAAGCAGGAATACGACACGTTCGTCAAACAGCAGCCTCAGCAGATCGTGGAGAGCCAGGCCGCCCCGGATATCCTTGACCGTCTCCTGGAGGTCATATCGGAGTTCTCCGGACGCGAATTTCAGTCGCGCCGATTCTTGCATGGCCTGATTGGATATGTCAGGACATTTCACCCCGACATTGCGGAACATCTGACAAAACAAGCACAGGGAGGGCGCATCGTACTGCCGAGTCAGTTCACGCCTCCCCCGCCGGAAACACACGTCCATTCGCCCGAATGCCGGCATCATCACTGACTCCTCCCCTGACCCGCTGCAGCGAAGCATCGACGATGTAATCCTTCCGGCCGGTCGTCGCGATCCATCCCCGACTCTTGTACAGCTCCGAATGCTGTCTCCTTCGCAGGCATTTATCTTTTCAGATACAGCCGGTTATCCATAGGGATACGAGTCGAAACGCTTCACCTATGTGGTGTCTCCTATGTGTTTGGAGCTAGGCCGAATTGTCGCTGGTTCAAACTTTGCTTTACATCCTGGTAGACCGCATAGTAAAAGACACGGCCACTGATAGCCGTTCAAAGCAGGATGATGGCATTTCACAAATTCGGCGGGGTATGTCCGTGCATTGTCTCACTTTTGAGGTTGAAGAGCACTTTCAGGTCTCGCATTTTGACTCACCGATGCGCCGGCGGCACTGGCACTCGTTTGAGAGCCGGGTAACCGCCAACGTTGATCGACTGCTGGATCTTCTTGACGGCCATTGCACTCGAGCGACTTTCTTCGTCCTGGGTTGGGTCGCCGAACGCCGGCCAGACCTTATCAAGACCATAGCCAGTTACGGACATGAGATCGCCTCGCACGGATACAATCATGAGTTGGTCACCGCCCAGACACCTGACCTGTTCCGCGAAGATATCAAGAGAGCCAAAAGTCTCCTGGAAGATCTCACGGGCCGAGCTGTCCGGGGATATCGCGCTCCGGGTTTCACGATCACATCAGAAACGCCATGGGCTCCGGCGATATTAGCGGAAGAGGGCTATACCTACGATTCCAGCATTATCCCCGTCCGGAACGACTACCGCGGCATGTCCGGCTCTTGGCCTTGGTGCCATTTGCGGGATACACCGGCCGGTTATATCTGGGAGGTGCCGCCCACGACAGCCCGCCTGGCCGGTATGCGGTGGCCTATTGGGGGTGGCAGTTGGTTCCGCCTGCTTCCGTTTACGGTCATCGAAACGCTGTTGCGGGAAATCGATCGACAGGGACAAAGCCTTGTGATGTGCTTTCATGTGTGGGAATTTGACCGCCAACAACCGAGAATGGAAGGCCCGGTTCTCTCCCAATTGCTTCACTATCTGAATCTGCATAAAACCGAGCCGCGTCTTGTCTCTCTTCTTCAACAGTTCACCTTCGGGCCGATTCAGGACTATATCGATGTGTCACGGATGGCGCCTGCCGATCAATCGACCCGCTTCTCCACCACACCCGCTCCGACGATCGCCACGGATCTCGTCTGACATTCCTTTCCTCGTCGCGACGCAGCGTCGCCAATTTTTAGGGAATAGAGAAAGGGATTGATCCGCGATCCGGGCTTCAAGTACTGTTAGAAACCGCGCACGGAGCGATTCGTTCGCTGAAGCTCATCAAGAGGAGGATCTACTTGGCAGCAGATCGTGTGGGCATGAAGCAGTTCCGGCGGCGCATGCTTGGCGCCATTAGCTTGTTTTTTCTAGCCGGTTGGCCTTCCCCCGTTCCCGCGCAGTCAATCGATGAAACGGTGAAATTCATTTCCGACATGGTTAATACGCGAGGCTTTGTCCGTGCGCTGAATTGTCGAAATCCTAAAGCCGCGAAGCCGACAAAGATGACGGAGGTCTATACGATTATTCCGACCGGCGCCAAGTTAGGAGTAGTTGAGCTCAATCACGGCCGGGACGACGCCTTGACCGGATTCACACAGTTTGACCTCCATGATATCGAGGACATCCAGTACCGCTCCAAAGACACAGAGGAGCGGGGAGTCACATATCATGCGGTGCAGTTTTCATGTACGGCCGGTAATCCTTGCGTGGTGAAAGCCACGTTTTGCACCGGGGCCGTGACCGAACTGGAATCTCAATTCGCCGATGATCGGCTCTTGTTCCGCAATGCCTCTCACGCAGAACGAGTGGCGAAAGCCTTCACCCACTTCCTGACGCTGATCCGATCACAAAAAAGCAAATCGCCGTTTTAAAGAATCGGCTAGTCGACCACCAGTACGGTCATCTCGACCCGTTCGAGAGGATTATCGCAAGGCCCCTGGCCAGAAGGATTGGGGGAGCCGGTTTGGCATGTGACCCGGGGCTGAGCCGCGATCTTGTCGGCAACCCCGATGCCTT
>DASSBQ010000199.1:0-5119 GCA_035698625.1 Nitrospiraceae bacterium | reverse complement strand
GATTTGCCGGTGGATCCGCCACACCGCTAGCTCGATGCCGCCTGCGCGTAAGGCGTCGCGCCAGGCCAGGACATGTTGATAGACGCTATCCACCAGGGTGCCGTCCAGATCGAACAGAAAAGCGACCGGCTCGGCAACGTTCGATTGATCACTCATTGCGCTCTTCGCCTCACAAGTCGCCCGTCGCATCCCGTGCACACAAAAGTCGGACTAGGTGATTTGGTGATCTGGTGAAGTCCATACTTCACGAAATCCGACATCATGAACTCGTACTTGGTTTCACGGCCGCCGCTGGTTGATGGGCTCTGCGAGCAGTCAACTTGCGCACGAGCACAAAAAACAGCGGCACGAAAAAGATCGCCAGAAACGTCGCCGCGAGCATCCCGCCCATCACGCCGGTCCCGATGCTGTGCCGGCTGGCGGCGCCGGCTCCCGACGCGATCACCAACGGCACCACGCCGAGGATGAAGGCCATTGACGTCATGATGATCGGCCGGAAGCGTAATCTGGCCGCTTCCATCGCCGCATCGACTAGCGACAGGCCGTGCTCGTATCGCTGATTCGCGAATTCCACGATGAGGATCGCGTTCTTCGCCGCCAAGCCGATCAGCGTCACCAGACCTATCTGGAAATAGATGTCATTCGTCATTCCAGAGAGCCACACCGCCAGCAAGGCCCCGAACACGCCGAACGGCACGGCGAGGATCACCGCGAACGGCACGGTCCAACTCTCGTATTGGGCCGCCAGCACCAGGAATACCATGAGAAGCCCGAAGCCGAACGCCAAGACGCTTTGCGATCCCACCTGGCGTTCCTGATACGAGATGCCGCTCCAGTCGATCTCAAATCCCTGCGGCAGCAAGACCTCATTCGCAGTCCGTTCCAAGGCATCCAACGCCTGTCCGGAACTGTAGCCTGGCGCCGCCGCGCCGAGCACGAGCGCGGTATTGAAGCCGTTGAAATGCGTCACGGGATCGGGCCCGCTGCTGTAGCTGGTGGTGACCACGGTGTCGAGCGGAATCATGGTCGGCCCTTGTCCGTTCGTGGCGTTGAACGCGCGCACGTAGATCTTGCTGATATCGGAGGGCTTGGTGCGGTATTGAGGCTCAGCCTCGGTCTGCACGCGATAGACGCGGCCGAACTTGACGAAATCATTGACGTAGAGGTTCCCGAAAAACGCCTGCAGCGTGTCGAAGACCTCCGAGATCGGCACGCCCAGCGCCTTGGCCCGCTCCCGATTGATCTTGGCATGCACACGCGGCGCGCCCACGCGAAAGCTTGTAGTGGCCGCGCCAATGGCCGGGTCTTGCCCGGCCTTGGCCACGAACTCTTGAGTCATCGCCGCAAACCGCTTGAAATCCCCGCTGCTGGGATCCTGAACTTGGACGGAGAAGCCGCCCGTGGCGCCCAACCCTCTGATCGAAGGGGCGTTGAACGCGAGGATCAACGCTTCGGGAATTTTGGCAAACTCGCCAAACGCGGCGCCGATGATGCTTCTCACATGGTCCCGCTTGTCCGTCCGCTCGTCCCAATGTTGGAGCGGGGCAAACATTGTCGCCGTATTCGTTCCACGGGTGTTGAAGACAAAATTCTGGCCTGAGAGAGTCTGGGTCCCATACACGGCCGGGTTCGACAGATAGTACTCTTCTACCTTATCCAGCACGGCATCCGTCCGCTTCTTCGAGGCGCCGTCCGGCAACTGCACGACGGTGATGAAGTATCCTTGATCCTCTTCCGGCAGGAAGGCGATCGGCACGGTCCTGAACAGACTCGCTGCGACGACGAGGATGATCCCGAAGACGGCGAGCGAAAGCATCGTGTGTTTCAGTGTGAATCCGATGCTCGCGGCGTAACGATGTTGGACCCAATCAAAGGCGCGATTGAAATATCCAAAAAACCCTCGGCGGGTTTCATGACCCGGTTTCAAGACCAGCGCGCAGAGAGCAGGGCTCAAGGTCAGCGCTGCGACGCCGGAGAGCGTCACGGAGACGGCAATCGTGATGGCAAACTGCTTGTACAATTGTCCGGTGATGCCGCCGAGGAATCCGACCGGCACGAACACGGCGCAGAGGACCAACACAATGGCGATCACCGGTCCCGTCACCTCGGTCATGGCTTTCTTCGACGCGTCTTTCGGCGAGAGTCCGTTGGCCATGTGGCGCTCCACATTCTCTACCACCACAATCGCATCGTCGACCACGATTCCGATGGCCAACACCAATCCGAAGAGCGTCAAGGTATTGATCGAAAATCCGAGCGCCGACATGCCGGCAAAGGTGCCGATCAGAGACACCGGCACCGCCGCGGCTGGGATCAGAGTGGCCCGCCAGCTTTGAAGGAAGAGATACACGACCAGGAGAACCAGGATCATCGCATCCCGCAGCGTGGCGACGACCTCTTCGATCGACACTTCCACAAAACGGGTTGTGTCGTATGGAATATCGTAGGTCACGCCCGGCGGGAAGATTTTGCTGAGGTCGTCCATCTCGTGCCGGATGCGTTTCACCGTATCGAGCGCATTGGCGCCGGGCATCAAAAAGGTAATGAGCAGCGCGGTCGGTTTCCGCTTGTAGCGCCCTTCCAGGGTGTAGGACTGTGCTCCGAGTTCGATCCTTGCCACATCCTTGAGGCGGACAATCGACCCATTCGGCAATGCTCGGACAATCATCTCCTCGAACTCGCTGACTTCCGACATCCGGCCTTCGGTGATGAGCGGAAGCGTGAGTTCGGTCCCGTTCGGCATGGGTTCCCGCCCGACCATCCCGGCCGGAAAGTCCCGATTCTGTTCCCGCACCACCGTCACGATATCCGTCGGGGTGAGATTCAATTGAGCCATGCGCACGGGATTCAAAATCAGCCGCATGCTGTAATTCTGCTGCCCGAACACCAGGGCGTCGCCGACGCCGGGCAGGCGTTTGATGTTATCGATGACGCGGAGAATCGCGAAATTGGCCAGGGTAAAGGCGTCCTGTTGTGGATCGGTGGATTCCAGCACCATGACCGTGAGGAGATCCGGAGACATCTTTTTGACCGTGATCCCCTGACGGACGACTTCCGGGGGGAGTTGCGGCTCGGCCAGCTTCTGCCGATTCTGCGTCTGAACTTGCGCGATATCGACATCCGTCCCGATCTCGAACGTCAGCCGGATCGTCATGTGGCCGTCGTTGGTGCTCGTCGAGTCGAAGTACAGAAGATTATCGATGCCGGGGAGTTGCAACTCGATCGGCCGCGTCACCGAGTCCGCGACCACCTCCGCGCTGGCGCCGGGATAGTCGGCTTCGATTTGCACCATGGGGGGCGTGATCGGCGGGAACTGCGCGACGGGCAGGACCTGCATGGCCACCAGACCCACCACGGTGATAATGATCGACAAGACCGAGGCGAAGATAGGACGATCGATGAAGAAGCTGGAACTCATCAAGTTCCTTCGGGAATGGCGGGTGCGGCCGACGGACCTTCAGAAGAGGCGGGCGGAGTTTCTTTCGCAGCCGGAGTCTGGGCCGCAACCTTGACCGGCTTCACTTCCGCCCCCGGTTGCACGCGAGTGAAGCCGTCGACCATAACCTTCTCGCCCGGGCGCAGGCCTTCTTCGATGAGCCAGTCATTGCCTCGCCACACGGTCGCCTTGACATCACGAACTTCCACTTTGTTTCCCTCGCCGACGATAAAGAGAATCGATCCCTTCGGGCCTTGCTGCACCGCGCGTTGCGGGACGAGGAGCGCATTGGGTTTGGACACGCCATGGAACCGGACCGTGACGAACTGTCCCGGCAGCAATACGCGATCCGGATTGGGAAAGACCACCCGAGCCTGTCGCGATCCCGTCTCCGCGCGCAGCCCCACATCAGCAAAATCCAGCACGCCTTCATGCGAATAGACTGTGCCGTCTACGAAGGTGATGATGCCGGTGAGTTTGTAGATCCCCGGATGCTGGATGCGCTTGGCGATGATATCCCGTCGGCGCTTGAGGAGGAAGCTTTCGGGGGCGCTCACGATGACATACATCGGATCCATTTGATGGATGACGGTCAGCAAATCGGTTTGGGCCGTGACCAATCGCCCTTCATAATAGCGGGTGCGTTCGATCAGCCCGTCGCTGGGCGCGGTGATCAACGTGTTATCGAGGTCGAACTTCGCCTTCACCACATCCCCGTCCGCCGCCTCCAGCGCCGCCTTTGCCGCCAGTTCTTCGGCCACCGCGTCGTCCAGATCCTTTTGGCTCACGGCCTGCTCGGCCAAGAGCGGCTTCACCCGCGCGAGATTTTGCTTGGCTTGGACGAGCCTGGCTTTTGCTTGAGACACCCTGGCCTTGGCGCTGATATAGGCCGCCTTGAACGGCACCGGATCGATTTGATACAGCGGCTCTCCTTTACGGACATCTCGTCCTTCTGAGAAATACCGCTCCTTCATGATCCCGGTGACTTGCGAACGGATCTCGACAATGCGGGACGCCTCCGCCTCCCCGATGAATTCCGGTTCATCCGGGACGGTCTGATACGCGACTTCGACGACGTCGACCTGCGGAGTCGGAGGAGGGGGAGAGGAAGCGGATTCTTGCTTGCAACCGGCCAGTCCGGTGAGTCCAATAACCAGCGCGGCGACGATCGTCAAGGATGCGGCGGACTTGCTGATCATGGTACCTTTTGATGCGGTTTGAAATGCGGTTCAAACAAGAGTGCGTACCGGCCGGACGGGCTCACGGATAACGATCCAGCGTCCCTCGGCATCGCGACAGACTCTTCCTGTCACGAGGCTATGTGCCTAGGATCGATGAACTGCATTGACAAATCAAGGGCATGAAGCTACGCGAGGCCTTTTTTGATCACACTAGATGGTACAGAAGAGCGCCGAACCGGAACCCATGGTCGAATTTGCAGCCCCATATCTCCACAGAACGATGAAGGTGATGCCATGCGTCACCAAGAGAGCCGGAACCCAGAACGCAGGAATCCAGTAGGCCGGCCCCATAAAGGGCGCTGCTCCATAAAACGTAGCCAAGGCAATCGCCGCGAGCAGATCCACCGTACCTTCCACGTTAAACGCCCAGACAAGATACCGAGCGCCTTTCATTCCCCGGGCCACGGGTGCAATTGCAGCCAGGGCCAGCAATGCCGCAATC
>DASSBQ010000198.1:0-6635 GCA_035698625.1 Nitrospiraceae bacterium | reverse complement strand
GAGAGCTCATTCCAGCGTATGTCGAACTCCGGCTGCGTGATCGCGCGGCCGTTGATCATGGCGACCACGGGATCTTCCTGCTGGGATTCGGTGCAACCCGCCGACAGCGCGGCGGAGGCGCATAGAAGGGCGAGGACCACTGAGAAGGCCGGACGGGACGGTCGAAGGTCGATGCTGTGCAGGCTGCGCATATTTGAGTGAACTTCTCGAGATGATTGACGATTAGGGAAGCCGCTTGTTTGGACTTGCTTTGGTGGTATCACAGACTTGGAGGGTTTGCAAGATTGCGTTGAGTTCCGGAAAGAGCAATCCCCAGTCTTCATGCGGCATCTGGACTTGGAAGGAGAGGGGGGACAGGAACTGCAAGCGTTTCTTGTACTGGTCCATGAGGCGGTGGATCGCGGCCTCGGGAATCTTCTTGGGATCGAAAGTAATGACGGCGGCATCCGCTTGCACGACCACCGAATGAAGGCGAAGTTGCTTCGCCAATAGCCGGATCTGCATGACCTCAAAGAGCCGTTCGACGGGATCGGGCGGGTCTCCATAGCGATCCTGGACCTCGCCATGCAGCAAGGCGAGATCGCCCAATTGCACACAGGATGACAAGCGCTTGTACAGAGAGAGCCGCTGGTGACTTTCTACCACGAACGTTTCCGGAATGAAGGCCGACACGTTGAGCTGCAGCGTGGGATCCGGTTCCTCCTCGACGAGTTGCCCCTTGAGGCGCTGCACCGCCTGTTCGACCATTTGCAGATAGAGATCCAACCCGATCGCGGCGATGTGCCCGGATTGCTGCTTTCCCAGGAGATTGCCCGCTCCGCGAATTTCCAGATCGGCGGCGGCGATGCGGAAGCCGGACCCCAGTTCGGTGAACTGTTGAATGGCGGTCAGCCGCTTCTGCGCATCCTCTGTGAGCTGCCCTTCGTCCGGAATCAAAAAATAGGCGAAGGCTTGTTCGCCGCCTCGGCCGACGCGTCCGCGCAGTTGATACAGTTGGGCCAGTCCAAACATGTCGGCGCGATTGACAATAATGGTATTGGCGCTTGGCACGTCCAGGCCCGACTGGATGATGGCGGAGGCGATCAATACGTCCGCTTCGCGATGAAAAAATTTGAGCATCACCGCTTCCAGCAGTTTGGCGTCCATTTGACCGTGAGCCATGACCATACGCGATTCGGGCACGAGTTCATGCAGCCAGGCGCCGATGCGCTCCATGGTCTCGACGCGGTTATGGACGAAATAAGTCTGCCCGCCTCGGCCCAGCTCGCGCAGAATGGCTTCGCGGATAATCTTGTCGTTGGATCGGATGACCTGCGTGCGGATGGCGAGTCGGCCCGGCGGTGGCGTGTCGATGATTGAGAGGTCACGAACATTGGCCATCGCCATCTGCAACGTGCGGGGAATCGGCGTGGCGGTCAACGTCAGCACGTCGACTTGCGTGCGCAATTGTTTCAGCCGCTCCTTGTGCCGGACGCCGAACCACTGTTCTTCGTCGATGATCACCAATCCAAGATCGCGAAAGACGACGTCCGTTTGCAGCAGCCGATGGGTGCCGATCACGATATCGACGGCGCCCGAGGCCGTGTCCTTCAGAATCGCCTTTGATTCCTTTAGAGATTGAAAACGCGAGAGCAGCGCGACCTTGGTCGGGAATGGGGCGAATCGCTCGGCAAAGTTGTCGTAGTGTTGATGAGCCAGGAGTGTCGTAGGCGCCAACACCGCCACCTGGCGGTTCTCCTCGATGGCCTTGAACGCCGCGCGCATGGCAACTTCTGTTTTACCGTAGCCGACATCGCCGCACACCAGCCGGTCCATGGGCCTGGTGGATTCCATGTCCCGTTTGATGTCCTCGATCGCTTTGATCTGATCCGGCGTTTCTTCATATTCGAAGGCCGCTTCGAATTCGTGGAGCATCGTGCTGTCTTTACCATAGGACGATCGATGCACGAGTTCCCGGTTCGCGTATAAATCGACCAGCTCGTGCGCCATCTCCTCGATATCTTTTTTGACGCGGGCGGTCGTCTTGGCCCAGCTCGTTCCGCCCAACCGGTCCAATCGGGGCGCATGCGATTCCGCCCCGGTATATCGTTGCACTTGGTTGAGCCGGTCCAACGGCACATAGAGTTTGTCGGTGCCGGCGAATTCCAAGATCAGAAAATCGCTGTCGAATCCCTGAACCGAGAGTCGCTGCAGCCCGCGATATTTGGCGATGCCGTGTTGGACATGGACCACGTAGTCCCCGACGTTGAGATCCTCCAGCGACGATAGGAACGTGGCGGTCTTGGATTTGGCCGGCGGCTTATGGCGGGTGCCCTTGGCAAAAAGTTCTTCCTCTGTCAGGACCACCATGCGCAGGTCTTGCGAAATAAAGCCGGCTGAGAGGTCTCCGCAGAGGACCGCGTAGGGGACTCGCCCAGAGCCGGATTCACTCCAAACGGCAGATTGCCATTGCACGGCCGGAAGGTCATGTTCCCGTAAGAGGGCGAGCAATCGTCCGAC
Source organism: Nitrospiraceae bacterium (assembly GCA_035698625.1). Classification (GTDB taxonomy): domain Bacteria; phylum Nitrospirota; class Nitrospiria; order Nitrospirales; family Nitrospiraceae; genus DASSBQ01. Next base: position 4,136 of record DASSBQ010000198.1, on the reverse strand, counting down.
CTGCCCTTGGCTACGGGCGACAATGAAGACCGGGCCGTTGCTGCGGAGCCGTTCCAGAATCTCCAGGGTTTGAGAGAAGGTAATTCCGCGCAGGCCCAGCCCGGCGCTAGCCGGCGTCTGCGTTGGAACGGCAAGGACCGGCTGCCATGAACCATCCGGCGGGGCGACCGGTTCGAGGGCCATACCGGGGTTGTCTGCAGTCTGCTCCACAATGGCGTCCCATGACAGATACAACTGATCGGGTGTCGGATAAGGTGCGGAGGCAGTGCGATCTTCATGCCGGAGATACCCCTCATTAATGCCGGCCCAGCACTCAGCCGCCTCTTCCTTCAGCGCCGCCGGCTGGTCCAATGCCAGCACCGGGGGGTCCTGAAAATAATTCAGCAAGGTATCCATGTGGCCGTAGACCGACGGCGCGCGCCATTCGGCATCGGGAGCCAAGGGCTTGAGCACCTCGGAACTCTCCGCCGGTTGGATCAGTTCCCGAGCAGGGAGGATCGAGGCCTCACGGATGCGGTCCGTGGATTTTTGTGTCGCCGGGTCGAAGAAGCGGAGAGATTCGACCGTGTCTCCTAAGAATTCGACGCGAAGGGGGTCCGGATAGGCCGTCGAAAAAATATCGATGATCCCGCCTCTGATGCTGAATTGGCCGGGAATTTCCACAACCGTACCGCGTTGATAGCCGAGCCGCAGCAGTCCTGAAACGAGCGGTTCCCGCTCCATTGAAGCGGCGGGCTTCAGCTGGAATGTGGCGGAATGAAAGACATCGACGGGAATCACGCGTTGAATCACCGCCGGCACGGAGGTTACGAGAACCGTGCGATCCCTTAGACGAAGCTGCTGCAAGGTCCGCATGCGCCGCGCGATGAGTTCGACGTTCGGGGCGGTCGATTCGTAGGGCAGGGTCTCCCACTTGGGGAAGAAAACCAGTTGATCAGCCGGGATTCCGAATAACTGATGGAAGAAGCACAGATCGTCGTACAATCGCTCGGCGGACTCGTTCGTTGCCGTCACGATCAACCACGACCGCTTTTCCGGCGAGTCGGTCCGCCCGGATTGGGCAAGCAATGTGAGGGCCAACGCCCCGGTCGACCCGTGTACCCTTACCAGACAAGGCTTGTCGCGGCCCCGTTGAAGGGACTTGGACACGGGAGTCAGCCACGTGGTCAGGTATGAAGGAACGGAGAACAATGGGATTATGGTTTGGCTGTTTTAATTCTTTGAACGAGCTTCGTCGTTGAGATATCGGGCACAAGAGGGATCGTGCGCACCGTCCCGCCGCGGGCTTCCACTACATCCCGGCCGATGATGCGATCCAGCGGCCAATCGCCCCCTTTGACCAAGATATCCGGCTGGAGTCGCGCGATCAGCACGGCAGGGTTCGGTTCATCGAAAATAACCACATAATCGACGCTGGCCAGGGCGGCCACCACTTCGGCTCGCTGATGATCCGGGACGATCGGCCGCTCGCCGCCTTTGTCGAGTGTTCTGACGGAATCATCGCTGTTCACGCCGACCACCAGCACATCGCCCATCGAGCGTGCGGCTTCCAAGTAGCGGGTATGGCCGACGTGCATGAGATCGAAACAGCCGTTGGTGAAGACGATCTTCTGTCCTCGTTGCCGATGGTCCGCCAGCAACAATGCCAACGCCTCTCCGGTTTTAATTTTATCCGCCGTTCCGGTCGAAATGTCCATAGACGCATCTTATGAGGACGAGCGATTCCGAATCAACGACCGCCGCCACGCGTGTTCGATTGGAGGCATACGGTGAATCCAACGTCGCTGGAGTCAGCTACGCTTCTTCCGATTTGTCGGGCAGGCCCCCCAGACGGACCACGTTCATGCCGTGCTTGGCAATGAGCCGGTCCAACGTTGCGACGGCCTTGTCCCGACGCTGGTCGAACAGGCTCTCCGTGGCCGGGACCAGATTGGTAAGGCCGAGGCCGATCAAGCGATACCGCAGGGACGAAGCCAGCAAAGAGCTCAAGGCCGCGCTGATGTGCGGCCACATAGCGGGATCATAATTCAACGGGGTGGGAAACTGCCGCTGCCGGGTGTGAATTTTAAACTGGCTGTCCTTCAGCTTGATGGTAAAAGCCGCACTCGCCAGCCCTTGAACCCGCAGATCATGCGCCAACGCGCCGAGAAAACCGCGGAGCACCTCCTCCAGGAACGCCCGGTCGTGTGTGTCGTCATCGAACGTTGTTTCGTGGCTCATGCTTCTCGCATTCCTGTCCGCCACTACCGGGTCGTGATCGACTCCACGAGCGAGTTCTTGAATGGCCGAAAGCCTGCCGCCGAAGAACCGGCGCAAGGGTGAATCCAGGCGCGGGTCGAGGAGGTCTGCAATCAGCGTGACGCCGATCCGATTGAGCGCTTCAACGGACTTGGGACCGATGCCGGGAAGGGAACGGACGGGCAGCGGACCGAGAAAAGAGGATTCCTCTCCGGGAGGAATGATCGCCAATCCATCCGGCTTGTGTGCGTCGGCTGCGACTTTGGCCACGGTCTTTCCGGTCGCCACGGCCACCGTGCAGGTCAATCCCGTTGCCAGCCGGAGTGCCTCCTTCACGCGACCGGCCAATCGTTCGGGATCGGGCTGGTGCATCTGAAGTGTGGTTGTATCGGCGTAAAATTCGTCGATGCTGGTCCACTCGGTGAGTGGAAAGAGCCGCGCGGTCACCACCTGCATCTCATGATGCAGCTTCGTATAGAGAGGACGATCAGGCGGAACGAGCACGAGAGCGGGACAGAGCCGTCGGGCTTGGATGGTCGGCATGGCGGACCGGACCCCGAAACGGCGGGCCGCGTAGCTGGCGGCCATGACGATGCCCCGCGGGGCCGGACCTCCGACTGCAACAGGCTTTCCCTGGAGCGACGGGTCGGCGAGGATGGCGGCCGAGGCGTACATGGCATCGATGTCGCCGAAGAGAATCTGTCTCGGCCAGCCGGGCATAAGGGACCGTCAACCGTCACTGTTCAACTGTTTATTCGTCGAGCCATCGCCGCCGCCGGTCATCACGCGCCAAGAGTGGAAACAGGGTGTGGCCGTCGTCAATGCTTCGACCGGGGAGCAGATCCGAATCCGTCCAACGCAAGATCCAGCGTCAATTGAGCGGACAGATTCACCGGTTTGCCGTAAGACCCAAGACGAGCCGCAGTCACTTCCTTCAGCGGGCCGCGGCAGGCGCCGCATTGGTGCCGCCGGGGTTGAATAGTCCGCCGTTGGCGCCGGTACACGTATCCGCACTGTTGACATTGCCAAATATAGCGGGCGAACGTGTCCGCTTCCGTGCCGAGAGAATGGTAGACCGTGATTCCCAGTCCGTCTTGATTCATGCGATGCATCATCCGCCGGAAATCAGCGCCATGGTTCGGCCGCCGCTTCAGAATATCGTACTGCCATTGATGGATCATTTCATGCGCGAGCGTGCTCATCAATTCTCCGTCGCCGGGCGGCCGGCTCGCATCCAGTTGCCGGAAGAGAGGGAGAGAGAGGCGGATGACGCGACGTTCGGGGGCAAGCGAGCCTCCATTAGTGGCGCGAGCACGAGGACCCGAGCGGCTGAAGAAGACGCCCATCGATGCGGTCAGTCGAGAGCTCCATAAAATATGAATCGGGGGCAGTGCCTGGCGAAAGTAGCGCCGATTGAGTTCAGTCCATCTCGTTTGGAGATACTCAGTGGTGAAATATGCAATCGCCGCGGTCATAGTAAGAACATGAATGCGCAGCTTATCAGACGATCAAGAGCAGCAACATGGAATCGGATGCCGAGGGCCGTGCAAGAACAATCATCCGGAGCTATGAAATTGAATCAACGGTCCGGCAATGCTTCGATCACTGCGGCAGCCAACAGCGGCACCATAATCTCGTGGTGTCCCGTCAGGGAGTAGCCTTTGCCGCCTTTCTGCGTGGGACGGCGCACGACGTTCGTCAGCGGGCGATAGTGCGAGAGAAAGTCCATGTTCACGGTCGTGATGTCGCGCAATTCATGCCCCAGGTTTCGGCCCAATGAGACGGTCTTCAAGAAGACCTCGGGCAAGATAACGGCCGAGCCGACATTCACGTAGACGCCCCCTTCCATCTCGGCGACGACCGCCGCCAAGCGGCGAAAATCCATCAGGGAACAGGCG
>DASSBQ010000197.1:0-3358 GCA_035698625.1 Nitrospiraceae bacterium | reverse complement strand
GGATGCGAGTGCGGGATGGAATTTCTCTCGATCCGTCCGCCGCACTTGCATCGGATACAACAATTGATCATGAAGAAGAAGAGACGATAGCTCACCTTTCTCTTCCCGCCTGGACGGATCATCGGGGCCGCGGCCGGACCCCGCTTTGCGCCACCATTCACATGTGATCGCAGTCGCCGCGTTGCCGGAGCGCGCCTCGCCCTATGTGGGGGATTACTTGATGGCGACGGCTTTGACTTCCTTGTAGGTCGTTTGACCTTTCAGCACCTTGTCGATTCCGTCTTGGACCAGCGTCGTCATGCCTTCAGTGAGCGCCAATGCGAGCATCTCTTCGGTTTTGGCCTTCGCTTGAATCAGTCGCTTCATGTGGTCGGTGCCGAGCAATAACTCGTGTAGCGCCACCCGACCCTTTAACCCGGTGCGATTACAGGTATCGCACCCCTTGCCACGGTACAGACGAAAGTTACTATCGAACTTCACGCCGAGCTTGTCCCAATATTCTGGGCCGTAGCCGTTTCGCAGCTCGTCATATTCCTCCTGCGAGGCCGGATAGGCTTCTTTGCACTCCTTGCAAATCCGCCGCGCCAGTCGTTGCGCGAGCACCCCCAGCATGGCATCGGCGAAACTGAACGAGTCGCACCCCATATCCAACAATCGGGTCACGGTTTCAACCGCGCTATTTGTATGAAGTGTGCTCAAAACCAAATGACCCGTCAGCGACGCTTCAATGCCGGTATCGGCGGTTTCCTTGTCCCGCATTTCGCCGACCATGATCACGTCCGGGTCGGCTCGCAAAAAGGCCCGCATCGCGGCCGCGAATGTAAAGCCGATCTTGGCATGGACCTGGACTTGCCGAAGTCCGTATTGCGTGATTTCGACGGGATCTTCGGCGGTCCAGATCTTGATGTCCGGCGTATTGATGGAACCGAGGACCGAGTGCAGCGTGGTTGTTTTTCCCGATCCGGTCGGCCCCACGCATAAAATGATGCCATAAGGCTTATCTGCAATATTCTGCAATTCGCGAAGATTGCGGTCGGAGAATCCCATCTTATCGAGCGGGAGCGGCTCGCTGGCCGCAAGAATGCGCATCACGACGTCTTCGTTATATCCCGCCGTTGGTATCGTGGCGACCCGCAGTTCAATCTCCTTATTTTCTCCAAGCTTGAATTTGATCTTGCCGTCCTGAGGTTTTCGCCGTTCTGCGATATCCAGGCTGGCCATGATCTTGAGCCGGGAGACGATGGCGCGGCGGTAGCTGGGCGGGATCTTCATATACTCAAAGCAATTGCCGTCCACCCGAAACCGCACGAGCGTATCGCGTTTTTCGCCGTAGGGCTCGATATGAATATCGGAAGAGCCCTGTCGGAAGGCGTCCGCAATAATCTGGTTGGCGAGCCGAACAATGGCGCTGTCGTTTTCATCGAGCCCGGCGCTGGAGGCGTCTTCTTGCGCCTCCAGTTGGGATTCATTCACCAATTCGCCGAGAATATCGGAGACACTTTCGTTCAGTTTCGCCGCCGTCTCAGGCTGGCCTGTCGAGGAGGCGAGAAATTGCGCGATATCTTTTCGGAGGCTTACGGCAAACCGGATGTTCAGCCCCGGGAAGGTGCGCTTGATGTCCTGAACGCGGTCGAGATCGCCAGGATCGTCGGTCAGGATCTCGATGGCGGAACGGTCGCGTTTCAACGGCATCCAATGATTTTTTTTCAGATAGTCGATATTGAGATTCTTGAGAAGTTCGATATCGACGATGGTACGTTCGTTGAATTCGATGTAGGGGCACTTGTGATATTGCGCCAATGATTTCCCCAAATCGGCCTTGGCGACCTTGTGCTTTTCTATGAGAATGCTCTCAAGATCTGTGGCGCCTTTCCTGGATTCCGCCACCGCATTCTCCAAGTCCTGCTGTGAGATCTTATGGTTGGAGACGAGATAGTCGAATTTCGAGGGAGCCTTCTTCGAGGTTTTGCGGAGATTGTGGAACGCCGTGCCGAGCGCCTTGGCGATTTCAGCAACCGATTCTTCGTCCTTGCGCGTGAACCGGCCGCCGCTCTTCTTATTGAGCAGTTGAAGCACGCCCATCAGATACTTATTGTCGGCCAAAATGGGGTAGGTCAGCACCTGTTTGGTCTTAAAGCCGGTTTTCTTATCATAGTCGGTGTCGTGGAGCAGGGACGGATGGATGGCGCTCAATTCGACCTGACTATAGGCGTCGGCGATATTCACGGGACGCAGGTACTTGGCGCAGAACCCGGCAAGGCTTTGCTCGGTAATCGGAATCCGAACTTCTTGAACCGTGTCGAGATGCGGAACTTTCGAGAAGATTTCCTTTTTTTCCGTATCCACGGCAAAAAGTGTCAAATCTTCCGCGTCGAACAGGCTTAAGATGTCTCGGTGGAGATCAAGAAGAATCTGGTCGATGTCGGTGGCCGTCTGAATCTGATTCTTGATCCGCTTGACATGCTCGGCGAATTCCGCTTTTTGTTGCAAATCGGGCAAGCTAGAACCGGTTGTCTTGGCGAGCATGCCAGATCTCCATGAAGGTAAGGGGCGATAGTCGCATGGATGTGAAATCGGAAATGTGTTCGAGGTCCGGTGTAATCGGATCGGAGCTCAGGAGATCAGTCTAACCCAAGAGGTCCGCAAGGCAAGGAAAAGTCCGTTTCCGGCTTGTTTCTTGATTTATGCGGTATCGCCCGAATCGGGCCGATGGCACAAACGGCGGGGCACAGGCCGGAGCGTCCGGGCAGCCGCGGAAAGCGCTAGGAAGCAAAACCAAGGACTTCTCGAATCGCTGCGACAACCTCGTTAGGCGGAAGACGAGTGGCCTGTCCGACTTTTCGCGCTTTGAGTTCCACCAGGCCTTGAGCAAGGCTCTTATCGCCGAGGACGAGTTGAAGCGGAGCGCCGATCAGATCGGCGTCGTTAAACTTTACGCCGGCCCGCTCGTCACGGTCGTCCCAGAGGACTTCAATGCCGGCTTCGCCGAGTGAATCATAGAGTTGGCCTGCAAGTTCCAGAACCGGCCGGGATTGGCCCAGCGGCAGCAGATGAACATGAAAGGGCGCAATGGGGACCGGCCAGATTATGCCCTTTGCGTCATGATTCTGCTCAATCGATGCGGCCGCCGTTCGTCCGACGCCGATGCCGTAGCATCCCATGACCGCCGGCTGCTCCCGACCTTGTGCATCCAGGAACGTCGCCGACATGGCTTGACTATACTTGGTCCCCAACATGAACACATGGCCGACCTCAATCCCTTTGGCCACTTGCAATGATCCATCTCCTCGGGGTGAAGGATCGCCCGCTTTGGCGTTGCGAAGATCAGCGAAACGGTCGACGCTGAAGTCTCGCTCCA
>DASSBQ010000196.1:0-2682 GCA_035698625.1 Nitrospiraceae bacterium | reverse complement strand
TTCGATGATCCATGCGGATGGCATCTTGCTGACGTCGAGAACGCGCGCGACCCCGGTGGCGTGCGGTTCCGGTTCCTGCTCGGCTGCGATAACGGGACGGCACGGATATTTCGGGTTGATGCCGATGACTATCCCCTCCTCCCCCGTGTTCAAGCGAACTTTGGTCCCCAACGGGTAGACCGACAGTTGTTCCACCAGGGCCTTCATGACTTCCCTGGGATACGCAGTCCGTTCGTTGATAAAGAGTTCCCGCATTGCCTCATGCGGCAGGAAACGTCGCCGATATGGTCGCGGACTGACAAGCGCATCAAACACGTCGATCAGACCGATGATTTGAGCAAGTTCGTTGATATTTCTCCCCTTCAGTTTGTTGGGATAGCCTTGACCCATCCAGCGCTCATGGGCTTGGAGTACCACATCGGCCAGCCATCGATAGGAACCTCCGGACTGTTGGATGATCTCGGATCCCAGGCGCGGATGTTCTTCGATCAGGACCCGTTCCTCAGGCGTCAGCCGGCCCGTCTTCTTCACGATGTTCTGGGGAATAGAGAAGATGCCGATGTCATGGACGAGCGCCGCCATGGCCAGGCGATGCAGATCGGCGCCGTAGTAACCGAGCCCCGATCCGACTTTGGTCGCCAGGATCCCGACATTCAACAGGTTGGTAATGAGCGGGGGGCCGGAGGGGCCGGACAATGCCTCGACGATCAGGCGATCCCCTTTCTGCAAGGAGTCGATCAGCGTGGCGGCCAGTCGGGAGACCTCTTCAAGATTGAGCCGCTGGCGCTGCTGCACGCCGGTTGCCAGGCGAGACAGCTCTTCTTGAGCATCGTGATACCAATCTTCGTGCTTCATGAACTCTCTCGGGTCTGCTTTCTCCTGCCAAACGGCGTGTCGGCCATTCTTGAGTTCCCTTCAGCGTCCGCCTGCCGGAAGATTACAGCGATCTTCTCTAAAAGGAACGGACATCAATGGCCCGATGTAGCTAATGCCCGATTCCCGGACGCATGCCTTCCATACCGGTGCGGGAATAACGGTCGGCGGCGCGGCTATCTTACATTCGGCAGTATCGTCATGATGGCCTCTTGTTCCTCGCGTCCGCTTTGAACCCACTCGTGCGTCATATCGAGCACCGCCGCAATGCGAGCGGCGACGGCCTCCAGCTTGTTCGAGGGTAAGCCGAGGCGCCGTTGCGCGAGGAGCGCGAGAAAATTACGGAGCCCGGTCAGAAAAGGCACGAGGGCCGCGGCGTTGATGTGCTGCGCTCGTTTATGGAGACGTTCCACTTCATGCGCGCAGGGTGTGAGATCGTCCGATGGAAGCGGCCGGCAGGAGGGCCTCGTTTTCACCGTATCAACCATGCGTTTGATATCCGGCAGCGTCTGCTGCAAATCGACGTACAACTCATCATCGGCTCCGGCCAATTCCCCCAGCATCCGCTGGACGGCGGTGGGCTCGATCTGAGTCGTCCCCTGCGCCGCCTCTTGATCGAGACGGCGTATGATATTGCTGACGAGATGTCTCGTCCAGCTTCGCGTACGGGCACAGGTGTCGTGTAATTCCCGCAGCGAATTCAACAGGGCGGCGATGTCGATGACGGGCGGAACGGATGCCGCCTCTTCCGCCGCCGGATCGGTGTCGAGGACTACCCCGGTGGCGGTAACCACGGACGCTTTGACGATGCTGAATTGCTGGCGAATGGTGAAGTAATCCTGCTTGCTTGCCGTGGTGCGATCGCGGACGATCTCGATAAACGGCAGTAGAGCAAATGTTGCGCGTTCGACATCGGGCAGATTGATCGTCGCGGCGGACCCGCCGAGGCTGGTAATGGCGCGAACAATCGCTTCAACCAGTTGGCTGTGTCGATCCGGCGCCGGCTGGGTCTCCAGTTCGGTGAGCGCCGCCTCGATCTGGAGCAGCCATTCCTGGGCTTCCTGTCCGAAGAGCTCGACCAGTTCCTTCTGAAAATCGTCCTCGTTGTGTTGGATATCGGTAGACAAGATCGGTTGTCCTTATGACCGAAGGGAAGTCCGCGGCCGGTGGCGAACGAAGAAGGATGATCAGCGCGCGCTGTTTCCCAACTGAGAGGCGAGGCCTGCGATCTCCGCCAGCTTTCGCGCCATGTCCTCCAGGCGCCGGTTCGATTGATCTGCCAGTTGCTCCGCTTCCGTTGCACGCTTGGCGAGCTGCGTGGACCGTTCGCGCTCGCCCGCCAGAACGGAGTCCAGTTCACGCGCCCGGCTCACTGCCTGCTCAAACTCCGTCACCTGCTGCACGAGGATCGCGGCCTGCTGACGTTCCGACGACAGCGCGGCTTCGAATCCCGCGGAACGTTCCCGTTCCCGTATCAGGGCGGCATCCAGCTCTTTGGCTCGCGCCGCTTCCTGCTCGAGCTGGGCGATGGTTTTGTGCAACTGCGCCGACTGGTCGTGCTCCGCTGACAGTCTTGCCTCGAGATCTTTGACCCGTCCTTCCAACTTTTCAAGCACGGTGATTTGCTGCACGAGCTGTGCTGCCGCGTCACGCTCGGCGGTGAGCGTGGCTTCGAGCTCGCCAAGACGAGCTGCTGCCTTTCGTGCATCTTCAGCCGTTTGTTCTGCAAGAACATCGGCGGCTTGCCGCTCGGCGGTGAGCGTGGCTTCGAGGTCGGCAAGACGAGCCGCTGTGGTTCGTGCATTTTCA
>DASSBQ010000195.1:0-3232 GCA_035698625.1 Nitrospiraceae bacterium | reverse complement strand
ACCCTGTGTCGCTGTACGCCGCCACCAAGAAGGCCAATGAATTGATGGCCCATTGCTACGCTCATTTGTACCGTATTCCCTGCACGGGCCTGCGCTTTTTCACGGTCTACGGACCGTGGGGCCGCCCCGATATGGCCCTGTTCCTGTTCACGAAGGCGATTCTGGAGGGACGGCCGATTGAGGTGTTCAATTATGGGAAGATGCAGCGTGATTTCACCTATGTCGATGATATCGTCGAGGGTGTCATTCGCGCGCTGGATCGGCCGGCCCAGCCGGACGCGGCGTGGGCCGGCGATCGTCCCGATCCAAGCAGCAGCTCGGCACCCTACCGACTCTATAATATCGGCAATCACCAACCGATCGAACTGATGCGGTTCATCGAGGTACTGGAGCAGGAATTAGGGAAGAAAGCCGAGAAGAAATTGCTGCCTCTCCAGGCGGGCGATGTGCCGGCCACTTATGCCGACGTCGCGGATCTCATGCGCGATGTGGGGTTCAAGCCCGCGACGCCGATTGAAGTCGGCATCAAACGCTTCGTCGAATGGTACCGCCACTACTACAAGGTCTGACCTGTCGCGACTCGCTCGCCTAGCCCGACACGGCCTCCGAAACCCATCCCGTACGATATCGCGAGAGGAACCGGCAGAGTTCTTCGAACGCCTGCATTCCGTCCGCCACGTCCATGCAAAGGGGGTGGGCCAGGATCGTGGCGATCCCGCCGTGGTCTTCGATCGCTTCTACTTTTTCTTGAACGGTGGCCAGCCAGTCATGAATGCTCAAGCGTCCCGCAAGCCGCTCGGGCTTCGTTCGGCCCGGCAGATATCTCCCATGCAGCAGGTGCTCATGGTCCGGCGCCGTATTGATGGGCAGCGACAGCAGCCTTTCGCCGAATCGTTCCGTCGCGGTCGCCATCGGCGATACATGATCCGATACGATGCCGATGCCCACCTTTGTCAACAACGCGTAGGTATACTGGTCGTGCCGGTAGGCATGATTTCGCCACACGCTGATCCGTTTCCCGGTCAGCCGTTCGATGGCCCGGACAGTCTTGGCGATATCTCGCGCTTGAAAGAACAAAGGCCCGGTGACCCCGAAGCCCAACCGCCTCCACAGCCAATGCATGGGTGAACGGAAGGCGCAATAGGTATGGCCGCCCAATTCGCAATTCGGCATCCGGCTTAGTTCAGCGATGAGGGCCGGTTCCTGACGGCAGGCTTTGCCGGTGATGAAGAGCGTGACTCTCACGCCATGTCGCGCGGCAATCGCGCTGTACCGCAGCGCCAGCCGCGCTTCCGAATAGGGAGAGTACCAGGTATCGGCGCCCCGATAGGAATGGTGATGAACGTCCCCAGTCAAACAGATCATAACAGTTCCCGGTAGACCGCAATCGTCCGATCGATAGCATGGCCAAGGGAGAAATTGCGCACCACGTTCTCTCTGCCGCGTTGCGCCATCATTCGTGCGTCCGGCAGGTGATCCAGCAGCCAGTGAATGGCGCGGCTTAATGCAGCGGCGTCTTGCGGTTCGACGAGGAGACCGGTCTCGCGGTCGGCGATCAATTTGGGGATTCCGCCCACACGGGTGGCCACGACGGGGATTTCCATGGCCAGGGCCTGCAAGAGGACCTGTGGTGTCCCTTCGATCTTGAACGGCGGAAATACAAGACAGGTCATGGCGGCCAGCAGGTCCGGAATATCGGTGCGAAAACCGGTGAAGATCGCATGCGATCGCAATGCATGCGTCGCCAACAGCTCGTCGGCTGTCCGGCGATCCCAGGGCGGTCCGTCGCCGACGAAAAGGAACCGGGCGTTCGGCCAGCGTTTGAGCACGGACGGCGCTGCTTCCATGAGATAGCGAAAGCCCTTTCCCTTCTCCAGGCGACTGATGTACCCGATGATCGGTGCAACGCCTTCGAGTTGAATTCCTGGATGATGCCGGCGCCGCTCGCGCGAGGCTGAAAGCGCGTGGCGCCGATGCCGGCCGGAATTTCGACCACGCGTTCGGGGCGAAGCCTGGGAATTCGCAGAAGATCGTCTCTGGTTTCCGCAGAGGACGTCAGGACTCGATCCGCCAAGCCGGTATAGATGAGACTTGAAAAGGCATTCGTCTTGACCGGTGTGCCGATGTGCCGGCTGCGGATGATGGGGATGCCGCGCAGCCGTGCGGCCGGTCCGCAAATCCAATGATCCTTCGACGTGTGTGTGTGCAGGAGACCGATGTGATGGCGTCCAAGCACCGACCAGAACCGGGTCATGGACTGGAGTTCGTAGGACTGGCGCATCCGGAGCGGCATCGTCGGGATGCCCTGGGCCGTTGCCCGCTGTTCCAGTGGAGCGCCGGGATTGCATACGAAGGTCAATTCATAGCCGCGCGCCTTGAAGAGCGACGCTTCCTCCAGCATGCGAATCTCCAGGCCACCAAAGCCCATTGACGCGCAGGTATGCCAGACTACGGTGGCTGAATCGTTAGTTCGCATGCATGTGGTCACACATAGGTTCGTGAAGAGGCTCGGACTGGGGAGCCGGCCGGTGCCGACGCTATGAATAGCTCACTGCCCGTCGCACTGCAAGTTTTCTCAGGGTCACGGTACGATGGGGTTCTCGGACAGCATGAGCTTGTGCAACAGCACGTTTCTGAACTTTCACTCCGAGCAGACCCGGCCTTGTCGCAGGATAATGGACCGGAGGGCTTGAACTGTGCCCCTTGCAGATGTACAAATGATGCAGCTCACGCATAGATGGTCGGATGGATCAGGATCTCAGTATGGTAGGTCCGAATCTCAGAATGGTGACGCAGTTATTAAGAATCGCCGCTTCGATCGCTTGTCTCGCGCTGGTATGGTGCGGGCCCGGGATCTCGGCATTTGGCGAGGAACCTTCCTTCGATTCTCCGGCCTGGTCAAGCCTTCGCCAAAACGGTGGCAGTCTTTCGAATCTTGAGTCCGCCTCTCCTCTTGATCAGAACCGCAACGTTGTCCGACAGGCTCCAGCTCTCACCGGTCGGTTTCAGCTTAAGGATCAAACGCTGATCCCTTTTATCGGCGCCGGGTTTGGAGGTGGATACACCAACGACCGGGACCGGGCCCTGGGATCGAATGGATTATTCCACAATCCGGCCCAGTCGGGTGATCTCGGCAGGAACATGATGCCGAACGAGTTCAACCTGGGCCTGCGAATTCCGTTCTAGCGCCCCTCTTCTCCTATCCTCGACAAAGACCTCCTTGTCCAACGAT
>DASSBQ010000194.1:0-3278 GCA_035698625.1 Nitrospiraceae bacterium | reverse complement strand
CCCAGGGGAAAGTGGTTCAGCAGTCCCGGAGAATCGTATGAGGCGGGCGGTTTATTTGGTGCGCGAAGCGCTAACCAATGTCCTTACCAGCCGGACGACCACCATGGTGGCGGTGGCGACGACGGCATTCACCTTTGCTTGTGTCGGAGTGTTTCTGTTGCTCTACGTCAATTTGAAATCCATGGCCGCGTCCTTGGAGCATGATATACAGGTTCTCGTGTATCTTCAGGATGATCTCGGCTCTGAGGCGATCGCCAAGGTCGAACAAGACCTGAAATCGGACCGTGCGGTGGCGTCCGTGTCCTACATTTCGAAAGATCAGGCGATGGCGGACTTTCAAAAGCAATTCCCCGCGGACTCTCATCTGCTCCAGGGTCTGGGGCACAATCCATTGCCGGCTTCCTACGTGGTAACCGTCGCCCCGGCCTTTCGCTCGTCGGAAGCCATCAAGCGGTGGGCCGAGCGCGCCCGCACCATTACCGGAGTAGGGCAAGTCCAATATAGTCAGGAGTGGATCGATGCATTGAGCAACATGGTCCGGTACATTGAGGTCGCCGCCATGATTGTCGGCGTGATTCTGTCCGCCGCATGCGTCACGATCATCGCCAATACGATCAGACTCACGCTCTACGCGAGACGGGAAGAAATTGAGATCCTCGGGATGATCGGCGCCACGAAAACATTCATCCGGGTTCCCTATGTTTTGGAAGGAGCCGCCCTGGGGTTTCTCGGAAGCGCATTCTCACTTCTGATTCTCAAGGCGGGATTTGAACTGTTCCGGCATGAGATTCGTTCCACCAGCCGATTCCTCGGAGTAGATTCCCTGCTCGTATTTTTCCCGCTTCCCATATGTCTGCTCATCGTCGGAACCGGGTTATTCCTCGGGTTCGCCGGCAGTTATCTCTCGCTTCTGCGGTTCGCCGAGGGCCGCGCGTGATAAGGCGGCCCGGCATGGCAGCGATCGGTCTCGCCATGGCGTTGACCTGCACGATGGTCGCTCCTGCTCATGCTCAGCGTAAGGATTCCTACCGCGACAAGATCGAACAGGAGCGAAAAAATCTGGAAAAGCTTCGGGGCAGCATCGAGGAGAAGAAAAAGCGGGCCGGTGAAGTCGAGAAAAAACGCGGCTCGGTACTGCAAGGGATTCAATCCCTTGATGAACGATTGGTCCGCTACCGCCATGACCATCAGGAGATTCGGAAAAAGCTAAAGAAAAAAGACCGTGAAATCGAGGAAATGAACAGCCAATTGGCCGCCCTCGAGCACAGCATTGCGGAACGCCACGATGCGATTGCTGCCCGACTTCGCGTGCAATATGTCGAAGGCCGCTTCGGGCACCTCAAGAGCCTGCTCGCTTCGAGCTCCTATGGAGATTTCCAGCGGCGGTTTCAGTATCTTTCCTCCATGTCCCAACGGGAATTCGCCATCATGGAGAAGTATCGAAATGACGCGAAACGCGTGAACGAGGTGGAGCGTGAACGGGAAGAGGCGCGCAGGAGAATCCTGGCATACAAGATGAGCACGGAGCACAAACTGAGTCAAATCCAGGGCTTGAAGAAAGAAAAGCGGGTGTATCTGGCTAAAATTACTCGGGAAAAGGAATCGTATGATCGCGCGGTCGAGGAACTGGAACGCTCCGCCGCGCGGGTCGACAGTCTCCTTAGAGAGTTGGAGGCCAGGCGGCGGGCTGCTCCCAAGCCCCCCGGCGGCGGGCTGCGGGCCCTGAAGGGCTCACTCTTGTGGCCGGCGGATGGAAACGTGGTCTCCCGCTTCGGCCGGCAAAAGCACCCGACGTTCAATACCTATATTCAGCGTAAGGGTATTGAGATTCGGGCGGCGGAAGGGAGTATCATACGGGCAGTCCTGCCCGGCACGGTGGTCTATGCAGACTGGTTGAAAGGCTATGGACTCGTTATAATTGCGGATCATGCGAATGGAATCTTTTCCCTCTATGCCCATGCCTCGAAGATTCTGACGGAGGTCGGCGCGCGAATAGAGGCGGGCCAGACCATCGGTGAGACCGGCGATACCGGAATGACTGGAGAGAACACACTCTATTTTGAACTGCGGGAAGGGGCTGAACCAGTGGACCCTCTCCTGTGGCTCTCAAAACGTTAGGATTGCGAAGGAAGGAAGCACCCATGGAACAGCAGCATCGCCGACGGTGGTTATATTTGGCCCTCATGGTGGCCCTCGCGCTCGGGATCGGCGTTCTCATTGAGAAGGGATGGGAACGGACCGGCCACGCCTCAGAAACCTATGAGGAACTCAAGACGTTTTCCGAAGTCTTGACCCAGGTGCAGAAGCACTATGTCGACGACACGAAAGTCAAAGATCTGGTGCAAGGAGCGATTCGCGGGATGCTGTCCACGCTCGATCCGCACTCCGCCTATATGACGGCGGACATGTATAAAGAAATGCAGGTAGAAACCAAAGGCGAGTTCGGCGGTGTCGGCATCCAGATCGGCGTCAAGGAGAACCGGTTGGCGGTCATCGCTCCCATCGAAGGCACGCCGGCTTATCGAGCAGGCATCAAGGCGGGCGATTTCATCACCAAGGTGAACGACGAACCCACGAAGGATCTCACGCTCATGGACGCCGTGCAGAAGATGCGCGGTCCGAAGGGTACCAAGGTGCATCTGACGATCCAGCGGGATGGCGCGACGGACCCGATGGTGTTTTCGCTGGTGCGCGATACCATTAAGATTGAGAGCGTCAAATCAAGAGTGATCGACAACACCATCGGGTATATACGCCTGACGCAATTTCAAGAAGCGACCGGCCGCGACTTGAGCCGCGCGCTCAGGCAATTCCGCGAACAGAAGGTGCAAGGAACCGTGCTTGATCTCAGGAACAATCCGGGCGGGCTCCTGACCGCCGCCGTCGATGTGTCGGAACAGTTCGTCGGAAATGGGAAATTGATCGTCTACACGAAGGGCCGGGAGGGGAAAAAGGACGAATGGTTTTCAAAGACCAAAGAGTCGTTGGAAGACTATCCGATGATTATACTGGTCAACGAGGGATCGGCCAGCGCGTCTGAAATTGTGGCCGGCGCGCTGCAGGACTGGGGACGCGCAGTAGTCGTCGGGACGACGACGTTCGGCAAGGGCTCGGTGCAGACCATTCTGCCGCTCGGTGACGGTTCAGGGCTGCGTCTTACCACCGCAAAGTATTACACTCCCAAAGGGCGGTCGATTCAGTCTACGGGCATCACGCCTGACATCGTGGTGAAGCTCCAAAACCAAACCGTCGCCAAGGCGGGTGAGAAGGAGACGAAG
>DASSBQ010000193.1:0-4764 GCA_035698625.1 Nitrospiraceae bacterium | reverse complement strand
TGCGAGACGTATTCGATCGGATGCTCGTCCACGGCCAACGCGATCGGCCGGGCGTATCAATGGATCCAGTCAGGAGAGTCGGATTTCGTCATTGCCGGGGGCACGGAGGCGCCGCTTCACCCCAGTGTGTACGCGGCCATGGATGCGGGACGCGCGTTGGCGCCGGACGAAGGAGGAACGATTCGGAACCTGCCGCGTCCTTTTGATCGCACGCGGTGCGGGATGGTGCTCGGCGAAGGCGGCGGGTGCTTTGTTTTGGAAGAGTTCGAGCATGCGCGACGTCGCGGCGCCGTCATGCATGCGGAAGTGGAAGGGTGGGGCTTTACCTGCGATGCGCAGTCCATGGTGAAACCCGCTTCGAGCGGGCGCGAACAAAAACGCGCCGTTCAGCAAGCGCTGGCTCGGGCCCATTGGTTTCCCGAGGAAGTGGACTATGTGAATGCGTGTGGCTTGGGCATGCTGGATTCGGACGCGCGGGAAGTCTCGACGCTGAAGCAGGCCCTGGGTTCGCATGCCTGCCGGGTTCCGATCAGTTCCTTCAAGGGAGCGCTGGGACATGCCTTTGCCGCCAGCGGGGCTTTCCAAGTCATCGGCACTGCGCTGGCACTGGCACATCAGTTTGTCCCGCCCACGTTGAACCTGACGGAGGCGGATCCGGATTGCGAGCTGAATCTCGTGGCCGGGGAGGGGCGTCCTGTCGCGATGCGACGGGCGCTCATCAACAGCTTCGGCTTCGGAGGAAAGAATGTGGTGTTGGCCATGTCCGGAGCCCAGGTCGGGGCGGCCCGCGGCAGAACGGTCAACAGGGAATGGGCGGCAGCTCACAGCGGTCAGTTGGCAGGGATCTCATAGAGACACGCAATGGAGACGACCCACGCCGTCGGATGGCGGCGTGGGTGCGGACAACCGACAGCGTCGGGTTCTGGCGGCAGGCCGGACAATGTCAAACCCTGGAGTGAACCATGAATAAACCACCCGCAAAAACCAGAAAACGTGTTCTTGCCCCGACGGGTTTCCCCCCGGGGACCCCATACGGGCGGATGGCGGCGTTGCAAGGAGGACCGCGATCCGATCTTCGCTTGGTCAAGGAAATGGAATCCGCGGGTCTATCAGAAATGAATTCCACGGATTTGTCAGAATGGAATGATACGATGACAAAACAATCTTCTAAACCCGTACATGTCTACATCGTCGATCCTCACGAAATCGTCCGCGTCGGGCTGCGCACCTTGCTCGATTCGGATCCCGAATTCACAGTGGTCGGCGAGGCCACCTCGAAACAGCAGGCCATGGCCAATCTCGTCCGGTTAAAGCCGGACATCGTTATCTTGGATATCCGGCTGGAGGATGGGAGCGGTATCGAGGCCGCACAGGATCTCATCAACTTATACGATAAAATTCGGATTCTATTCTTATCCAACAGCCTGGAAGACCAAACATTGCTGGCCGCCGTGGCGTCCGGGGCACATGGGTACGTTCTGAGAGATGCCGGGACCGAGACGCTCCTGCATGCGCTGCGGACCGTCGCGCGGGGAAATGCCTACCTGGACCCGCGGGTGACACACCACACCTTCGCCTACTTGAGGCGGATCGCTGCGCGCCCTTCGGAACGGAACAGGCCGCCGCTGTCGCCTCAGGAGCAGCGTCTTCTCCCATTGGTCGCTCAGGGCAAGACCAACAAAGAGATTGCCGCCGAGCTCGGCTTGAGCGACAAGACGGTCAAGAATTATCTGGCGAATGTGTACAATAAACTGCATATCACGAGGCGCTCACAGGCGGCCGCCTTCTACTCGAAGCACTTCTCGTGAGGTGAGCTGGGGCGCTGTCGAGCGCCATCCGGGCGGCGCACGACATGGCGCATTTGTGGGCTGTCTTCAGCCTTGATTGCGCGCGGAATTCGAACCGAGGAATGAGAAACCAGCATGAAGAATTTGCAATGAAGAAAACATAGAGTCGGAAATATCTTAACCGTGCATTGTCGATTGACAGATGCAATGTCACCCACTAGGATACGCCCCCGTAAGGAGGATCATTCACGCGCGTGAGCCAGTCGTCTCAGCCCGATTCCCCGCCCGCCATCCCGCTTTCCCGCACGGCCCAGCGAATCGAACATGTATTCGAAACGATCGTCTTTGCGAGCCGCTGGATTCAAGCGCCTCTGTATGGAGGCCTCATCGTGGCCGAGCTGCTCTACGCCTACAAGTTTCTCGTGGAACTGTGGGAGATGGTGCACGGCCTTCGCGACTTATCCGAGACGGTCTTCATGCTCGGTATTCTGTCGTTGATCGATATCACGATGGTGGCCAATCTGCTCACGATGGTCGTCATCGGCGGGTATGCGACGTTCGTCAGCAAGCTGGATCTGGACACGCATCCGGACCGTCCGGACTGGCTGACTCATGTCGATCCCGGTACCATTAAGATCAAGCTGGCCGCCTCCTTGATCGGCATCTCAAGCATCCATCTCCTCAAGGCCTTCGTCAATGTCGCCAACGTGTCGACCGAACACATCAAATGGCAGATCTACATTCATCTCACCTTTCTGGGTTCCGCGATTCTCTTGGCCTACACGGACAAACTCATGCAGAAGGACAAGAAGCACTGACATCGTATGATTCGATTCTGAGCCGTGAATTGGGAGTGGTCAGTTCACTGCCACGCCGGTAGAAGACGGCCGTCGGGTCCCTGCCATGACGGCCGCCAGGCCAGGGCCACGAGTGTCACGGCGATGTTCGATTTGGCGGGCTTGATGTGGACTTTGTCAAGCTGTTCGGCGAGAGGATCGCTTGCGGCCGCCGCCGCCTGAATCTCTCGTTGGAATTGCGCCTCTAACTCAGCGAGCTGTCGCTGTAACGCCGTGACGTTGTCCTGTGCGTGATTCACATCGTTCGCTTCCTTCATGACTCGTCCCGCTCCGCGGATGGCTGTCGTGGCTCTTCCGATATTCGCGGCGCTCACTGCTTTCCTGCCGAGAAACGCGCCGAGGATGGTTGTGCCCACGGAAATCGCAGCCTGAATCCGGCTGTAGCGTGACTCGGTCGTCTGCCGTTCGACAGACTGCCGGGCACGTCTGATTCGCTCTTGGAGAGCCGCGAACTTCGGCGCATATTTGAGGCGCAGGCGCTCCGCATCTTGGTCACGCCGCTCTCGTCCGGCCTGCTGCAGCCGCATGCGAAAATCACGCTCGGATTCGCCGGGATTCGACAACACCTTCGTGCTCGGACTGCGCATCAGCTGCAGCCGACGGTGCCGGAAGAGCCACCCGAGAAAATCTTGTTTCCATATTTCATAGCTCGTTCCTTTGGCGGCGATGGTGGGAAGATCTGCAAATCGAGCGGCCGGCTCGGGGACGTCGCCCAAATCACCGATCTCAATCTCGGCTTCGGACGCTTGGTCCCAATCAACGGGAACGGCCCCATTGCCGATTGGTACCAGCACCGCAACGGGTTCGGTATGATCGACGCCCGCTTTTGCGTCGGTCATTCTCACGTGCGCGCACCCCAACAGCATGGGCTGATAGATCAGCTCCGTGCCGGCCGGTCCGGCGCCGCGAATCGGAATGACGTATTGCGGCACATCGGGCGCCAGAACGGGACGGGAGATGGTAGGCGCCGAGCGTGGGCCTGGGTGCGTGCGTTCTTGACCCGTGTGGCCTCGACCGTCGTCGCGGATCCCGGCCGCCGCCTGGCGCTTCACCGGCTCCATCAGCGTTTTGATCTGTGTGCGCGTCAGCGGACCGCGGAGATAGGACAGCGTCCACCTTGTCTGGAATACCTCGGGGGCAGTCTCATGGACATTATTCATCAAGAATACGCGATTGCCTAATCCCGCCAGCAGCCGTTCCATGTTGCCGCGATCCAGCTCCCGCCCGCCGCCGGCCGCCGCCCCTTCCAGCCCTTCGAGAACTCGAGCCTTGTCCCGCTCGGTCTGAAGCCGACCGATGAACCAGGTGCCGGCGTTGGCGAGGCCTTTATAATCCAAATCAACCGGGTTCTGAGTGGCGACGACGACGCCGAGTCCGAAAGCCCTCGCTTGTTTCAAGAGCGTCAGGAGAGGCGTCTTGGAGGGCGGATTTGCGACGGGTGGGAAGTACCCGAATATCTCATCCATGTAAACAATGGCGCGCAAGCTCGTCGTTCCCGATTGGGCTCTCATCCAGCCGACGACTTGGGTCAAGAGCAGGGTGACGAAGAACATCCGTTCCGCATCGTTCAGATGCGCGATCGACATGATGGCCAGGCGCGGTTTGCCTGTTTGGGAATACAGCAGCGTTCCCATGTCCAGGGCTTCTCCTTCCAACCATGCGCTGAACCCGGGGGCGGCAAGCAGATTGTTCAAGCTCATCGCGAGTGCAAAACGGTCTTTCGACGGGAGAAACGATTCGATGTCCATGACGCCGATTTTGGTGATGGGAGGCGCCTGAATCGCGTGGATCAATGAGGTCAAGTCAAGGTCCTGCCTGTCCTTCCAAAATTGGGCAAAGATCGTGGACAGGAGAATGTGCTCGCGGCTCTTAATGGGGTCCGCGTCAATGCCGATTAGCGCCAGCAGGCCGGTCACGGTGGTGCCGATACGCTCTCGGAGGAGTTCCGGGTCATCAAGGATTGATCCTGGCGGAGCGGCGAATGACTTGAGGATTGAAACGGGTATTCCCGCATTGCTGCCCGGTGTGTAGATCACGCAGTCGGCCGCTTCGCGGAGCTTGCGAATGCGGGCCCCGTCTTGTCCCCAGTCCGCAAGCCCTTTTTTCCATAGGTCCGCCTG
>DASSBQ010000192.1:0-8841 GCA_035698625.1 Nitrospiraceae bacterium | reverse complement strand
TCGTCGTAATCCGCGATCGCTTCCTTGCTCTCGCTCGTAAACGGCACCCAGACTGACGCCATATGGACGAAAATGACCATCGGTCCGGCCGGCAGCGCGCCTCGGGATTGCGTGACGCCGTAGTTCCGCCAGGTCGTGGCAAGCGCGGCTTTGAATGTCGCGCAGGCGGACTGTTGATAGAGCAACGGCACTCGGTTCGCGTAGCGGATGACGCGGGCCAATTCGGAGTCCTCGTCGTGCTGCTCTCCTTCGGCGAGCGGTACCGCAGCCCGTTGCGGCTTCGTCGCTTCCTCCGGTCTGTTTCCAAAGGCCAAGCCGGCCTCGATCGCAAACGGATTCCCGCGATAGACCGCCGGCGGACGGCTGACGGCCGTATAGAATTCGCCTTTGATCTGTTTATACAGTCCCGAGAGGATCGCCTTTTCGCCGATCGGCGAGAGACAGTTCGTCGGAGGAGCCATGATCTTGGTGGATTGGATCGCCTGATAAAGTATCTCGGCGGTGGAGCCGTGAATCGATCGGGGCTTGGAATCAGCCGGGATCTTGGCCGTCTTGCAGATCTCTTCGGCCAGCGCCGGAGACACGCGGCAAAAATCGCTTGCGAGAAATCCTGCGACCGTGTGGCTCTTGGTGTCGTGCATCATCTTGAGCATCATCCCGAATTCGATTCCATAGGGATGCGGCTTGATCTCGCGCGGCGCCGGCGGCAATTCATGATAGGTGCGAGGGTATTCCTTGGTTTCCCCATCCGGCGCGCGATAGACGAGCTTTACGTGGGGGTTGGCAATGGAGGTTTGCTCAAGATATTCATCGACCGAGGCGCGGCCCTTTTGGTACCGGCCCTCGACCTCGAGCGCGACTTGTGTGCCGCGCGGCTGGTCCCAATCGATCTGTTTGTTCTCGTGGACAAGCGGCTCGTTTTTCTTGGTGTCGATCTGGACTTCAAAATAGTGTGCCGTTGTCCGGGGTCCGGTGCGGGAGATGATCTTCACCGGCTTTCCGGTTGTGAGTTGTCCGTACATTCCCGCCGCGGAGATGCCGATCCCCTGTTGTCCGCGACTCATCCGCAGCCGGTGAAACTTGGATCCGTACAGCAGCTTCGCGAAGATCCGCGGAATTTGCTGGCGGACGATTCCCGGTCCGTTGTCGGTCACGGTAATCCGAAACCGGCTCGCTTGGCTCGCCGGCGGCGGAGGCCCCCCGTTGGTCACGATGTCCAATTGCACCGTCACGTCGGGCAGAATGCCCGCTTCCTCACACGCATCCAGCGCGTTATCGACCGCCTCCTTCACGCAGGTCAGCAGAGCCTTGCGCGGATTGTCGAACCCCAATAGATGCCGGTTCTTCGTGAAGAATTCGGAGACGGAAATTTCCCGCTGACGCGCGCCCATCTCCACGGCTGTCACCGTCTGCGCGGGACGAGCGCTGCGGGCAGCGGCCTTGGACGTTGGGGCAGATTCAGCGGAAGAAGCGGCAGGAGACTGAGACTTGGAAGCCGTGGCGGCTGCTTGTTTCTTGGCCATTCACCCTCTCATATCGAAGACCCATACAGACTCTCCGTTCACACACGGTCGTGCCCCGCACATTATACTGACAACTGATAAGGATGTACCGGGATCGGCCGGGACTGTCAATACCGGACCACATTCCGTGCTGTGCTCATCTCTACCTCGTTCTTCGTTCATTCCGCCTTCCATCAGAATCGCACACCCAGATAAAACGCCGGCATCAAATTCGTGTGGAGATCGAACGCTCGTCCGCTTGCCTGAACCGTTTCGCCGAGTGATGTGATATTGAGCAGCAGATCCGCGGTGATCGCAAGGCGGGATGACACAGCATAGTCGAGACCCGCCCCGATCGGAACGACAAAGGACGCATAGGTATTGGAGGTGCGGCTGTCGGTGTCCGTGATCCCGGCACGGACGAATCCGAGGCCGCCCTGCAGCACGAATTTAGCTCGACCATCCATGCCGGGAAGATTCCACCAGTACTTCCCTTGAGCCGAGAGGCCGAATAGGATGTCATTCCCCGCGCCCGCATACTGCGCCAACGGACCAACGGAGAAACGGTCGGTCACGAAGTAGTCGGCATGGCCTTTGATCGCCAGTTCGGCCACCCCATCAGGAGTGTTGCCGAGGAACCCCATGCCTGCGCCGCCTGACCATTGGCCGGCCATGAGGTCGGCGACTTCGGCACGCGCCGAAGCGCTTCCGATCAGGAAGGCAAGCAGCCACGCAAGGCAAGAGAGCCGCATTGTGAGCGAATCGCATTGCAGTCGCATGAATC
Organism: Nitrospiraceae bacterium; assembly: GCA_035698625.1. Classification (GTDB taxonomy): domain Bacteria; phylum Nitrospirota; class Nitrospiria; order Nitrospirales; family Nitrospiraceae; genus DASSBQ01. The sequence continues at coordinate 6,555 of DASSBQ010000192.1, read as the reverse complement.
ACGACACAGAGAGTGTACGGGGATAATGGAGCCGATCAGAGGAAAACTAATGATCAGGGATCCGGTCCGGCTGCTTGAGAATTAGGTGGGAGGAGGCACGCACCTACCGAGGAGATGTAGGTACGGCGGAGATCTTGGTGGGACTTCAGGCTTCCCAGTCGAGCTGGGCTTGCACACCATCCCGAGCGCTCGATCCCCTGTCTATCTAATATTCCCTCGGGGCGTTTCACTCCTCCCACTGGATTCACCATAAGCCTCCCGCACGGGTGAGTCAAGAGACGGGCTGGGTGCCCCCTACACCCTTCAGCGACGGGTCAGCGAGTATCGATGCAGCCACGCCGGCTCGATACGTACGTCGGCCCCGACGGCACAATACACCGGCGCGGTAGCATTATTGCTCTCAACCCGAGCAGTCAAGACGCCGCCGGACAACTCGACGACGGCCAGGTGTTCGGAGACGTCGACAATGCAGGCCGTCATGCGGGAGTCACGATCAACCGCGATCGTTTTCGCCACCACCGGCTCATGCAGCGTGATGAGATCGTTGGGGCGGAAGACCGGTCGCTCCACCAGCTCCATGCCGATCCATACGCCTGCTGCAATGATCAGCGCGCCGAGGATTAATAAGATCGTGCGAAAGCGACGAGGATATGTTTGCTTAAGCCATTGGATAAAGGCGAGTGTGCCCATGGCCAATAACAGACCGACAAATCCCAGCACGATGAAGACGAGAGCAGCGCGCAAATTCATCGGTCCGCAATGGGTCGAAGATTGGCCGCCGCAGCGGTGACCCGAGTCGGAACCGCAAGGCGGCAGTCGCTGCGTGTGGATGGCCTGTCTTGTGAAGCAAGCATGGCGTGGCGGATTGCGCGGGCGCTACGAGCTGCTGAGCAGGATGTCCCCGATGGAGGTCACGACGTAGACGCCGTCCTTTGTTGTGAGCGAAGTCAGATGGATGTTGACGGAAAACTCCGAGCCGTCCTTGCGCAAGCCGATGATGTCGCAACGGCTGCCGGCTGCTCCCATGCCGAGGCGTGGCAAGAGTGCGGAGCGCTGTTCCGGATCAGAGAGACGGAGTCGTTCGGGAACCAACCGTTCAATGGATTGGCCGAGCAATTCGTATCGATTATAGCCGAATTGGCGGGCAAAACGGTCGTTGGTCAACAGAATGAGACCGCCGGCATCCACCATGACCATGCCGGTCAGTGCGGACTCCACCATGACCCGCAGGCGTTCTTCGCGTTCGCGCAAGGCATCTTCGGTCTGTTTATGTTCCGTGATGTCCTGGGCGAATACCAGCACGCCGAGTATGTTTCCCTGCGGATCGCAGTACGGAACCTTGTCGGTTTGCACCCACCGTTTCTCCCCGGCCCCTGTCCGATACAGTTCGATAATGCCGAGCTTCGGCTGACGGGACGCAATCACTTCCAAGTCATCCCGATGATACTTTTCCGCCTCCTCCGGATAGAATTCCGAAGTGGACCGGCCTTCGATTTCCGCCACGGTCCTACGAATCGATTCGGCCGCGCGGCGATTTGCCCGCAGGATGCGATTGTGCGGATCCTTGTACCACACCATTGCCGGAATCAGATCCAACAGAACCTGTTGTTCAATTTGCTGGTGCTGCAGGCGGGCCTCGGCTTCCTTCCACGCCGTCACGTCGCGCACGATCCCGCAATGAAACCGTTGCCCGTCGGATATCCAGCTGCTCAGCGACATCTCGATCGGAATTTCATGACCGTCCTGATGCAGACCATGCATGGCGACGACTTTCCCCCGCAGTCGAAAATCGCCGGTCGTGCGCACTCTCCCCAATGCCAGTCGATGGTCCGCCCGATAGCGTTCGGGCATGAGCGTCGTCAGATGCCGGCCCACTACCTCGCCCGCCGTATGTCCGAACAAACGCTCTGCCGCATCGTTCCATGACAAAATATGTCCCTCGCCGTCGGAGAGAATGATTGCATCCGGGGCTGTTTGCACCACTTCACGAAAGCGCTGTTCACTGGCCGTCAATGCCTGTTTGGCTGCAGCGGCTTCGGTGGATAAGCGCTTGGCCGCGACCGCCCGCCGGACCAGTGCTTTGAGCTCTTCCGCATCATACGGCTTTGTCAGATATCCAAACGCTCCTTCGGTCAATGCGCCGAACTTGCGGGCGACTTCGACGAAAGCTGTCAGCATGATGATCGGCACGATTGGATCGATCTCCTTGAGCAGGGTCAACACCGATAATCCATCCATGTCGGGCAGCATCAAGTCGAGAAGTACTGCGTCAAATGACTCCGTCTTGGCCTTGGACACGGCTTCCGCGCCTGTGCCGGCCGCTTGCACACCGTAGCCTGCATGGTCGAGGAGATCATGGAGAGCCAGGACGATATCCGCATCATCATCGACGATAAGGATCGCCGCCTTCGGTTGAGTCGCCAGGGACATGGTCGTCGGCATGAGAGTCAAGACCGCTTAATAGAGGGTGACAGAACGTGACGCCCTACACGCATTCATAACAGAGCCATATTGTCCTATGTTTTCTTGCAGGAATCCAGTGCGGCCGGGCCCATCTCATCACTTTTTTCGATACACGTTGAGGCCGACTTTCTCCAACCGGTCGGGAATGGTTACATTTCCTTCGGTCGAGGCAATGATGATCGTTTTCCCCGAGGCCGATGGTCCGAATTCCTTGGACAGGTCCACTTTGATGGTCAGCATTGTCCCCTCCACGGTCATGTCGACGTTTTTCATGGTCGTGCTCCTTTACTTCTCATGTAATCTGTTCAGCATACCGGCTCGTACCGTCCAAAGATCAGCTATAGGCTGCCGAATGCATCAACTCATGCTTCGAACGATAGAAACGGCCGGTCGAATTTCTTCTTGTTGCCTTCCAGTTGCGGCACTTGATCATACTTTCCTTTCAGCTTGGCGAGTGTTCTCTTGTGCAGTTCGCGATAGGTGAGCTTGCCCTTTGCTTCTCTGATACTCTCCACCAGAAAGTAAGTCAGCGCGCCGTTGTATGTGCCCTTGATAAAAGCGTCGGCGGAGGTTTGCGTATCCCGGCAGCCGGTAATCAATAACTCGCAGATGTCGGCATGCACCGCGTCGGTCTTCTTACGTGTCGCGCGCGGCGAGGCGCGCAGTTCACCGGTCATGGCACCGCGCAGTCTTCGCCCCGACTCCGCCGCCACCAGATCCCACGGACTCGGTAAATACCGCTCCTTGACCGAGGCATCAGGGGGTGCGATGGCGCGGGTGTTGGTTCCCGAGTGACAGCAATCCATGATCACCGTCAGGCTGACGCCGAGTCTCAGCTTGTCGAGCGTCTTGCGGAGCCAGTCGTCGCGAAACGGATCCTTCCAATCCAGATCGGTCGGACAGAGGATCTCGTCCCGCTTGTCGGCTTCATCCCCTGCATCATCCGGGACGTTGGATCCATGGCCGGAGTAATGGAGCAGAAGCACGTCGCCTTTTCGCGCACCCGCCACCAGCTTCTGAATTGCGGCCTGCATCGCCTTTTTGGTCGCTTTGAAGTCCGTCAATACCGTGATGTTCTTGCCGGCAAACCCATAGTACTCGGTGAGGCCTCTCTTCAAGTTTTTCACGTCGTTGACGCAGCCACGCAGGTCCGCCCCGGGCACCCGATATTTATTGATGCCGATGAGCACGGCTCGTTTTGCCATAAACCTCTCCTTTCAGTAAGCTCCGCGTAAGAACCCATACTGTTCGAGCTGTCGCGCGTAAGCCTGCTAACGCGGTTGATGGGGCCGTGTTCGGCAAACAGTAGATGGGTCTACCATCACAGGTTGTTGTGAAAAGCGGTTCATTCGGAGGCGACCGGTGCGTGCGCCAGGACAGCTCAAGGGAAAACCAAGGACATCCCAAATCGGGTCACATGGTAGTCCGGACTAAATTGGTTGTCCAGTGCGGTATGGCGACTCCTGCCGGTCGCATCGCTTCGTACAGGCGGAAAGCCATCCGATGTGCTCGACCTGAAAGAGACGCCCACGAGGGGATACCCTGCCTTGCTTAATTAGGAAAGTAGAGGTACACAGTGGTGAGGATATGGATTTGGAAAGGGTACAACCCCTGAATGACGGAAGCGAGGCCACGTGGCGATTCCTTGGGTGACCGCCCTCTACGTAGTCAGAAAACTGCTGCCGGTGGTGATTGATAAAGCCCCGGAGTTGCTTAAAACGATGGAGCGGCGGCGTGCTGAGCCCGTTCCATCTGAAACGACCGGGCCGGATTCTTCCATCGTAATGTTGCAGGAACGGTTGGAGGCGCTGGAACAACTCACGGCGGCCCAAACGGAGACGATCACCCGGCTACAAGCGATCCTTCACGCAACAAGACGGTCCTTGACCCTCGCCTGGACTCTTCTTGCCGCGGCCATCTTAGTCGGCGCATCGATGGCCATTGTTCCGTATTTTCGGTCCTGAACCGGCCTATCACGCCACGACGAGATGCTTGAGCTGCCGCTCATTCCTTCAAGACAAACGTGACTTTGAGCGCGACCCGGTATTCCTTGATCTTTCCATCTTCGACCTCCACTTTCTGATCCTCCACCCAGGCGCTTCTCACATTCTGAAGGGTCTTGTTCGCGCGGGCGATCCCCACTTGGATGGCATCCTCAAAACTCTTCGGAGATGCGGCGATGATTTCCGTCACGCGTGCGACAGACATGATGACCTCCCATGGCGGTTAGCTGTCTTTTTCCGTAGCCCTCATCAGGCTAGGCCGTCCCGGGATTTCAGTCAAGAAGGAGAGGTGGCTTATCGTAACGTTATGCGGAGTCGCCACCAGGTATAGCCGATGGCGATCAGCGCTACGATAGTGAACAGCGAGCGATTCACCGGAAGCGAGACAAACCAGCTGCACCATTCAAAGACCGCCAGGATCACCAAACATAACGCGACGGCGAGAAGATCATCGAGCCTGGACTGATCGAAGGAAATTGGTTCCTCGACTGATAGGCCGGGAAATCGAAGCGGGAGCGTTCTTGACGGAGAGCGATGATCGGGCGTGCGTGGCGGGTGCGCCGGTGCAGACATGATGAATACCTCCTTGATGGAAGGTATTCTATGTCATGCTTTTGTATCGGAATAGAAAAGACGCATTTCCGCACATGTGTGAGAAGTCGCATTGCTGCCCGGCCGCATCAATCACATAACCGCACGGGATCGCCGCGCGTGATGACGCCTCCCTGGACGACGGCGGCATACACGCCGACGTGGCCATGATTATGTTGCACCGCCGTGCGGAGGATCCCCGGGTCTTTGGGCAAATTTCCCTGGGCCAGCGTCGTCATCACACAACGGGCGCATGGTCCGGTGACGCGCAGACGAACGTGGTCGCCGATCGACAACTCATGATCGATCCAGCCTTGTTCGATAAATCCCCTTTCTCCCTTCGCCGAATCCACGACGATATTAGGACGAAAGCGCGGCGGCTCAAAGCGGCCTTGAGGATACAATTCATGGAGCCGTTCGAACGTTGCGGTGGTCACGAGATGGACGATCGCTCCGTCGAAGAAGGGTCCGGCCGGCAAGTTGAATTCCGTCACAGTCTCGCGATGGTCGCGTCCGTCGATATCGGGCCAATATTCCTCGGCCTTGGCGGTCCATCCGGCGGGCATGGAAGACTGCACGCCGGCAACTTTGCCTCGTTCGGTGACGGCCAACACTACATTCTTGCCGAGGGCTTTGGACAACGCCGGATCCACGTCCGCTTGTTCGCTCGTTAACGTCGTGCCGTCAGGCAGTGTGATTCGGATCGGCGGAACTCCCCCGCCGTTTTCAGACTGTTTCTCAAATCCGGCGCGGAAGGCAAAGAGGTTGGGCCATTTGCCGGGATTCTTGGCAGAGGCGACTTTGCCGTCGGCCTCGGCGATCAACGCGTAGGCTCGATCGCCGGCCAGTCCGTGTTCCTCCACCTCGGCGGTCATGAGTTCCTCGCCCATCATCGATTTGACGGGATATCGCCAGAGAGACAGGACGGCGCCTATTTCGGACGAACTCTGTGACATAGCCTGACCTCAGCTTAGACAACAGAAATGCTGCGGAACGGAGACGCGGTATTATAAACGTCTATTATACGTCCGGCCATAGCAAGAGACCACAGCCAAGAGGAATGGGCAATGAGCAACGGCAAAATTCCTTTTGCGGTTTTTCTCTCGGAAGAGTAGCCTTAACCGGCATTTCAGCCTACCCGATCGGGAGGGCTCGATGTCCTCCCCGCCTTTCGTCCGGATCATCTTGACCATTGCGTGGCCTGCATCCCTCATCTCACCCAGGAGGGCTCATGTCTCCTGAGAACACCGGCTCCTCACCCTACGATGACTGGCGCAACGAGTTCGCGCGTGAACGGTTACGCACCCTGTATTATCTCGGTATCACGGCCAATCCCGTATTTCTTGTGTCCGATCTCTTGTTTTATCGGGATCAATGGCAGGCACTTCTGACTCTCCGAATCCTTCTTCAGACCGGCCTTCTGATCATGTTCTTTGCATTCGTGCGGCGCGCGACGACGGTCAATCCGATAGTGCCGCTGATCGCCTGGGTGGTTATT
>DASSBQ010000191.1:0-17697 GCA_035698625.1 Nitrospiraceae bacterium | reverse complement strand
AAATTCGAGAAACCGAGTCATCGCACTATTGCCCTTCTTCCTCGTTCCACTCTACTCCAAGGGCGCTGTGGACAGCCTGGACTTGTCAGGTGACTGACACGAAGGCTCGATTTCCCGCACTTACCGAACAGATGCGCTCTGCCCTCGCAGATGGCGAGCACTGTTCGAAGTTTCGTTCGGCGTAGCCGGAATGGAACAAGTTGCACAGCCAAGCAGATATGAGGTTTAGTGCGGGCGAGCCGCAGTGTGGAACCCTGACAAGTCCAGGCCGTCCTTCCATCCTCATCATCCACAGACCCGCCTCAACACCTCCTGATACGCCTCCTCGATCTTCCCCAGGTCCTTTCTGAACCGGTCCTTGTCCAACGATTCCCCGGTCCCTATGTCCCAGAAGCGGCAGGTGTCGGGTGAAATTTCATCCGCCAGAATGAGAGCATCATGATGCAGGCCGAACTCCAATTTGAAGTCCACGAGCTTCATCCGGCGCTCGAGGAAAAACGGCACCAGCAAGCCGTTCACTTTTACCGCGAAATCCTTGATCTGCCGGACCACCGAGGGGCCGGCCAGCTTCAACAGGCGCACATGTTCTTCGGTGATCAACGGATCGCCGAGCGCGTCGTTCTTGTAATAGAACTCCACGATTGCCGGCTCGATCGGGTTTCCTTCCTTCAATCCCAGCCGCTTGGCCAGGCTTCCGGCCACGACATTGCGGACGACGACTTCAATCGGCACGATGTTGACCTTCTTGGTCAGCATCTCACGGTCGCTTAACCGTTCAATGAAGTGGGTCGGCACGCCTCCCTGCTCCAGGAGCCGGAAGAGCCGCTCGGAGATCTTGTTATTGATGACCCCTTTGTCCGCGATGGTACCGCGCTTCTGTGCATTGAAGGCTGTCGCGTCATCTTTGAAGTATTGGATTACCTGGTCAGGTTTGCCCGTCTCAAAAATCTTCTTGGCCTTGCCTTCGTAGAGCTGCGTGCCGATTGCCATACGTTACCGTCCCAATATCTCCGTCAACTCATCCCACGATTTCTTCGTCCCGATCAGCGTAGGGTGCCCGAATCGCCGGTTGTGCTTGTTCTCTTTGACTTGCTCCAACGCCAGGATGAGCTGATGGAAGTCTTCCATCTTGGCCGTTTCAAAATAGGTGATGAAGTCGACATCATCCAGTCCGCTCGAGTGATAGAGCTTGCGCTTCACGGTTTTCAAATATGGAAGCGCGGCCGCCGTATGTTCCAGCATGAGCGCGGTACGCTTTTCCTGGTCCAACGCCCACCATTCGGCGTCTTTCCGGATCGGGATCACGATCGCGTAGGGCATCGGTCCAGGATCGTCGCTCGGCGCTTTCAAATCGTTTTTGGTTTGATCCGGAAAGCTCGGCACGTAATTGGCCTTCTTGGTCAGTCCGTTCAGAAGAATAGAGATGTGTACATGCTTCCCGAACGTCGTGGCGAGAAGATCGACCATGAGATGCTGAATGTCCCGCAATTCGCGTCCATGCATACGGATCATGACATCGGCATGATCGGACAGGCCTCTCAAAAGGTACGAGTCGATGGCCAGTTTCTCGCCATGCCGAGCCATCACTGACTTGGCTTCCGCGAGAGCCGTTTGTTTGGCGGCTGGGTCGAGATTCCACCAATCATGATCCGCCCGAAAGGCCGCGAACGTGGCGAAAACGCCCTGTGCAGAGAGCAATTGCTCCCGCTCGGTCGCGTTCGACTGAGAAATCCATATGAACCCAAGCGACAGCACCAGCATGCCCATGACCAGTCGGCTCATCTTTTTCGCCTCTTAGTGAGTTGCCGCGATCGACCGAAGACCCGTCGATAAATTGCATCGAGATGCCGAAGATAGTAGACCGGATTAAAACACGATGCGATTTCTTCGGCGGTCAAGTAATGCGTGATCAAGGGATCTTTGTTGACCAGATCGGAGAACGCGCCGCCGCCCTTCCAGGCCGCCATCGCATTGCGCTGAACCGCCTCATACGATTCCTTGCGTTGCGCGCCTTTTTCGATCAGGGCCAGCAGCAGTCGTTGGGAATAGACCAAGCCGCCCGTCAATTCAAGGTTCCGCTTCATCCGTTCCGGATACACTACGAGTTTCCGGATGAGATCCGTAATCCGAGCCAGCATGTAATCGATGAGAATCGTGCTGTCGGGCAGGATGACCCGCTCGACCGACGAGTGGCTGATGTCCCGCTCATGCCACAAGGCGACGTTTTCCATTGCCGCCAGACTATTCGCGCGGACCAGGCGCGCTAATCCACAGAGATTTTCCGAGATAATGGGGTTCCGTTTGTGCGGCATCGCAGAGGAGCCCTTTTGGCCTTCAGAGAAAAATTCTTCCGCCTCGAGCACTTCGGTTCGTTGGAGATGACGAATCTCCGTGGCAATCTTCTCAATCGTCGCCGCCACTAGAGCCAAGGCCGACACATAGGCCGCATGACGATCCCGCTGCACGACCTGATTGGAGACCGGATCCGGCTGGAGCGCGAGTTTGCGGCAGACAAACTCTTCGACCTTGGGGCTTTGGTGCGCAAATGTGCCCATTGCGCCGGACAATTTTCCCACAGCGATGTCTTTCTGCACCGCCTCCAATCGCGTGTGGTGCCGGCGAATTTCCTCGTGCCAAATCGCCAGTTTGAACCCAAACGAAATCGGCTCTCCGTGAATACCGTGAGAACGTCCGACCATGACGGTATTGCGATGTTCCATCGCCCGGCGCTTCAGCGCCTCGGTCAGGCCATCCACGCCCACGAGAATAAGATCGAGCGCCTGCGTCATCTGCACGGCCAGCGACGTATCCACGATATCCGACGATGTGAGCCCCATGTGAAGAAATCGATGATCCCGGCCTACTGAATCGGCCAGCGATTCCAGAAAGGCGATCACATCGTGCTTCGTGACCTGTTCGATCTCGGCAATGCGGGCCACGTCGATTTTGGCTTTCTTCCGAATGCGCGCGCTCGTCCCCCGCGGCACCTGTCCTGCCGCTTCAAACGCCGCGCAGGCTTGCAGCTCGACTTCCAGCCAGATTTCATACTTATGCTTGAGGTCCCAGATGGCCTTCATCTGCGGCCGGCTGTAGCGGTCAATCATGCCATTTCACCATTGATACATTAATCAGGCATTGCACCATTGATTCGGCTCAATGATCCAATCGGCAATGAATCAGTCATCACTGGACTTTCCCATCACCGGTAATTCAGGATGGGCCCGTTTTCGCTCAAGTCGCGCATCGGAACTCAGCACCTTGTCCAACACGCCGTTGACGAACTTGGACGCTTCGTCATCACCGAAGCTTTTGGCGAGTTCAATGGCTTCATTCATGGTCACCTTGGCCGGCACCTCGGGCAGGAAGAGCAATTCGTAACATCCGGCGCGCAAGATATTTCGATCGACAATCGGCATCCGATCGATCTTCCAATTCGTCGCGCAGGAAGCAATCAGCGTATCGAGCTCCTTCTTATGGGTCAAGACGCCGTCCACCAGCCGCTCGGCGAAGGTTCTCGGGGCATCCTGGAGCGGATACTCTCGCCAAAATTCATCCAGCCAGGATCCACCCTTTCCATGAATGTCGTACTGAAAGAGAATTTGGAGGGCCCGTTCGCGAGCTTGATGACGGGACGCCATCTTAGCGCGTGCTTTCTGTGAGCGCGTGGTCTGTCGAGAATGTCCTGTTCCGACGGGCGTGCCTGCCTCTTATTCGATCAACATGCTGACTTCTGCGTGCTGCTCTCGCTTGTTGCTGTGCGGTCTGCCGGCCTCTTGCGTGGCAGCGCGATCTCGTGACAAGGCTCATAAGCAGCACCGATTATTCCTTCCGCCTCTTCGACGAACGAGCGCCGGGTCGGCGCCTCGACGCGCGAGCCGCAGGCTCCTCGCAGACCGATTCCTTGATCAGCTGCTTCATTACATTGGCCATTTCAATGGCGGTCATCGCCGCGCTTGCGCCCCGATTATGCTTGGCCGGATCGGCCCGCTCGATCGCCTGAGCCACGGTGTCGGTCGTCAAGACGCCGAAGACCACCGGAATGTTCGTATCCATCGACGCCTGAAGAATGCCGCGACTCGCCTCCGCTGCAATATAGTCGAAATGCGGCGTATCGCCTCTGATAACGGCCCCAAGCCCAATCACGGCATCCACCCGTCCCGATCGAGCCAATTGGCGCGCGGCCAGAGGAATTTCGAACGCACCGGGAACCCGGACCACTTCGAGATCTTCTTCCTTCGCCCCGGCGTTGGTCAACGCTTTGATCGCCTCGGCCAGCAAGCGGCTCGTCACGAACTTGTTGAACTTGCTGGCGACAATCCCAAACTTCAGCCCGGTCGCCTCATGAGAACCTTTGCGAAGCTTCATGCCGCGGCTCCACTCATACACCCTTCAAGATGTGACCCAGTTTGGCCTTCTTCGTTCTCAGGTATCGCTCGTTTGCCTCACGCGGGGGGATTTCAATAGGCACTCGCTCCACGACTTTCAAGCCGTATCCTTCGATGCCGACGATCTTACGAGGATTGTTCGTGATGAGTCTGATCTGGTGCAGTCCTAAGTTCACGAGAATCTGCGCTCCGACCCCGTAATCGCGCAGATCCGCCTTGAAGCCGAGCTTGAGATTGGCTTCCACTGTGTCGCTGCCGCTGTCTTGCAGCCCATAGGCTTTGATCTTGTTCAGCAGGCCAATGCCCCGTCCTTCCTGATTGAGGTACAACAGAACTCCCCTGCCGTCCTTATGAATGATTTCCATGGCGCGATGGAGCTGATCGCGGCAATCGCACCGAAGCGAGCCCAGGGCGTCGGCGGTCAGACAACCAGAGTGGACGCGAACCAACGTCGGCACGTCGGAATCCACACGGCCTTTCACCAATGCGATATGGGTGGCCCCATCGACTTCGTTTTCGAATGCTATCGCCTCGAAATCGCCGAATACGGTCGGAAGGCGCGCACTCGCCGCTCGCTTGACGAAGGTCTCCCGCCTCATGCGGTGCTCGATCAACGCTTTGATCGTGATCATCTTCAGCTTATGAGCCTTTGCAAATTTCGCAAGTTCCGGCACACGCGCCATGGTGCCGTCTTCGTTCATGATTTCGCAAATGACCCCGGCCGGATAGAGCCCCGCCAACCTGGCAAGATCCACCGATCCCTCGGTTTGGCCGGCACGCCGCAATACGCCGCCTTTCTGCGCCTTTAATGGAAAAATATGTCCGGGCCTGGCCAAGTCGGCCGGGGTACTCTTTGGATCAATGGCTACGTGAATGGTAGTGGCACGGTCCGCTGCAGAGATGCCGGTCGTGATGCCCTTACGCGCATCGATCGAGACAGTAAAGGCGGTGCCGAAGGTCGCGGTATTTTCGGCCGCTTGCGGGGGTAGTTGCAATTGTTCAACACGCTCTGGAGTGAGTGCCAGACAGATCAGCCCGCGGGCATGAGTCGCCATGAAATTCACCGCAGCCGGGGTGATCTTTTCAGCCGCCAAGACGAGATCTCCCTCGTTTTCGCGGTCTTCATCGTCCACGAGGATGATAAATTTGCCCCGCCTGATATCCTTGATCGCGTCTTCGATGGAGTTAAACGGCGCCGGCATTTTCTTCAATTATCAGTTCCCTTTTCGGCGGTTCACATAACCGGTTTTTCTAATCCTCTGTCAACCAGAAAAACCGTCCGGATGCCGTTCCGCGTCCGAGGCCCCTGACTGAAGCGCCATTCGAACCGTGATTGCTGCTATGACCGCCACGGTTGAAAACAGCCAGAAGCCCGATTGAAACGTCCCGGTCATGTCTTTCAGCGACCCGAGGCAAAATGGTAGAAGAAATCCTCCAAAGCCACCTGCGGCGCCCACTATGCCCGAGGCTATTCCCATCTGCTTGGGGAATTTCGAGGAAACCACTTGAAAGACGGCTCCATTCCCGAAACCCATTGCTCCTATAGCCAGGACAGTATAAATAACCGCATACGAAAGCCGCGGCAATGATCCCGCCAATGCCAGGCAGAGGGCGATCCACGCAAACGCCAGCCGAAGTACGACTAACCCGCCGAAATGATCGGCAACGTAACCTCCGATGGGTCGAATCAGGCTCCCGGTCAAGCCACACAGAGCGGTGAGAGATCCGGCTGCTACCCAGTCGACTCCATATTGATCATGGAGAAGAATCGGGAGAAAGCTGCAGAGTCCCACAAAGCCCCCGAAGGTCACTGCATAGAGAAAACTGACCCAGCACATGGATCTGTGCGATACAGACGTAATCATGGACTCCCACCGGCCTTGGCGCCGCTCCTGGCGTGATATTCCTCGATCCGGCTGCACCAGAATGAGGAATAATACAAGTGTTAAACCAAGCGGAATGAGCATCAAGCCAAAGACGCCGTGCCAACCGACAATCTGCCCCAGCCGTGGCGCAAACAACATAGCCAAGACGGTGCCGCTATTGCCCGCCGCCGCGACCCCCATTGCCAGTCCTTGATGAACAGGGGGATAGGCATAGCTCGCTATCGGAAGGGCGACGGCAAAACTCGCTCCAGCCGCTCCCAACAATAGGGCCGTCATCAATACGCCCTCGTAGTTTGTCGCCCCCAGCCATCCCCACGAAACGGCCGCGAGTTCACAAATCAACAGCGCCGTGCCCGTATTCTTGGCCCCATATTGATCGCTGCACAGTCCGACGACGACCCGTAAGAGAGCCCCGCTGAAGAGCGGGGCGGCAACCAACAATCCTTTCTGCGTCGCGGATAAACCAAATGCTTCGGAAATGGGTACTCCGAGAGCTCCGATCAGGAGCCAGCCCATGAAACTGACTTCGAAATGCAGCCAGGCCCCCAGCAACGAGGGCCAATGACCGCTTCGCAGCGCATTCACAACACGCATCATATGCGCCGCCTCCGGCACATCCTGCTTCACACTTATTGGGTACGTGTCACTATACGGGCCGAGGTTTGAACGGTGCAAGCAAGGGCCGGATGAACTCTCTGCCTTTGTACAGCGCTCCGCATCTGTGATATTCGTATCTTGGACGAGGCTTCCACACTATGGCGAAACGCAAACCGAATCCCGTGCATGAGACGGAACAGGATCCGACTCATGAAGTCAGCGATCCCGAGGTCTTGGATCCGACCGATGAGGAAATCATTGCACATGAGGCGCCATCGGGCCCATCCGATTCCATAGCCCCACCGGTCCTCCCCATGATCCCGGCAACGGATTCCACGTCGGTCGTCCCGGTCACCGCCCTGCAACAATACCTGACTGAGATTCGTCGCTATCCCTATTTATCCAAGGAAGAAGAACTGCGTCTCTTTCAGGAATATCAGCTCAAAGGCGACCGCGACGCCGCTGTCAAACTGATTCTGGCGAATTTGCGCGTCTCGGTCGCCATCGCGGCAGAGTATCTTCACACCGGAGCCGATCATATGGATCTCATCCAGGAAGGCAATGTCGGGCTTCTGCAGGCCATCAAGAAGTTCGATCCTGCCAAGAACGTGCGTTTTTACGCCTATGCCGCCTGGTGGGCAAGAGCTTATATCCTTCGCTATCTGCTGAACACGTATCGTCTCGTCAAGGTAGGAACAACCCAGGATCAGCGCAAACTCTTCTACAACCTGAAAAAGGAAAAGGCGAAGCTGGAGCGGGAGGGTTTTGTTCCGGATAGCAAACTCCTGGCGGACCGCTTGAATGTCCGGGAGCGCGATGTCATCGAGATGGACCAGCGCTTGGGCAGTTGGGAACTATCCCTGGATCAGCCGATCGGCGAGGAACAGGATGGGACGCTTATGGATGTCTTGCCGACGCAAGACGTCCCCGCCGACGAGAAGCTGGCCGACACTCAACTCAAGCATCTCTTCCGGAAAAAACTGGCCGAGTTCATCACGAGGCTCGACGAACGCGAGGAAGACATTCTGCGCAATCGCATTCTGTCCGACACACCGCTGACCTTGGAAGATATGGGGCTCAAATACGGGATTACCAAAGAACGGACCCGCCAGGTGGAAGCCCGCATCATCAAGCGGCTACGCGACTACATCAAAAAAGAAGTCAAAGACTTTGACCAGCTCCGCGCGTAGACATTCCGCTCCCGCGCTCCTGACCGCCGCCGTTCTTCACGCCTGCTGGCTTCTTCTCTTTTCCTCAACTCCCGGCCATTGCGCTTCACCGGTCGAGACGGAGAATGCGCGCCCCGGCGATTCAACGTGGATTCTTAACAATCCGGCCGATCGCGAGATCGAAGGCTATGCCTCCGCGACCAGCGTCAATCGCGGTGAAACGATTCTTTTTTTCGTCAATACCGTGGATCCTTCGTATACGATCGAGATCTACCGGATGGGGTGGTATGAAGGAGCAGGGGCGCGGCTGGTGAAAAGCGGAATCCGGCTGGAAGGCATGCGCCAAACGATGCCGATGCCCGACCCGGCGACGGGGTTGATCGAATGCGACTGGATTCCCAGCTACGAGCTGGCCACGTACAACCCGGACCATCCGGATGACTGGGTCAGCGGCGTTTTTCTCGCCAAGCTGACGGGGGCGTCAAGCGGCAAGCAAAGCTATATTATCTTTGTCGTCCGAGACGACACTCGCTCATCGGAATTTCTCTTTCAGTCCAGCGTGACTACGTACCAAGCCTATAACGGGTGGGGAGGGAAATCCACCTATCCATCCGGCAGCGTGGGCGAACGATGGGCCTATAAAGTGTCTTTCAATCGTCCCTATGCCCGCAGCCTCCACCCGTCGGCCGCGTCAGGGGTGGGAGCGGGAGATTTTCTCACGGCCACCTCTATCCATCCGTCTTCCCCGATCTCGCCGGCAGGCTGGGAATACAACATGGTGCGTTGGCTTGAGCGGCAGGGGTACGACGTGAGCTACAGTACGAATATCGATACGCACCGGGACGGAGATTGGTGGAAATATCACAAAGTGTGGCTGTCGGTCGGACACGACGAGTATTGGTCCAGGGAAATGCGTTCGCACGTGGAGGAAGCGCGTGAACGGGGCATCAGCCTGGGTTTCTTCTCATCCAATACTTGCTATTGGCAAATCCGTCTCGAACCGAGCCCGGTTACAGGACAGCCTTTGCGGACCATGGTCGCCTACAAAGAGGCCGCGCGCCGATTCGATCCCTATGCGACCGATGATGATCCCGCCAACGACCGGCTGGTGACCGCCCAGTGGCGCGAGGCTCCCGTTCAGGAGCCCGAAGAGTCATTAATTGGGGTGATGTATGACGCGGTCCCGGTAGACGGGGACATTGTCATCTCGCAACTCTCTCATCCCATTTTTTCAGGAGTAGTTCTCCCCCCGGATGCTAAACTTCGCGGTCTTCTCGGTTATGAAGTCGATCGCCCGTTTCGTGACAGCCCCCCGCGGATGACGATACTGGCGCACTCGCCATATGAAGTCGGCGGGCGACGGGACCATGCGGCCATGACGCTCTACACCTGGCCGAGCGGCGCGATCGTTTTTGCGACGGGCTCGATGCAATGGAGTTGGGGGCTCGACGACTACAATGCTCCGGCCATCCGGTCCTCGCGCCTCAGCGAGGCCGCCCGGCAGATTACAAAAAACGTGCTCGCCTTATTGACCGGCGCCCCCTTGCCCAGCAGGCCGGAAAATACACCCCCTGGGAGGTAGGAC
Source organism: Nitrospiraceae bacterium (assembly GCA_035698625.1). Lineage (GTDB taxonomy): Bacteria > Nitrospirota > Nitrospiria > Nitrospirales > Nitrospiraceae > DASSBQ01. The sequence continues at coordinate 8,075 of DASSBQ010000191.1, read as the reverse complement.
GAATAGGACCTGCCGCGGCCGGCATATCCGTGAGACAGCGTTGACCGGGCATGAGAAACGTTGCCCTCCGCTCTTGCTAAATCCCGCCACTCTCGCGTAGAATCCGTTGCTTCTCAAGTGAGAGGGGACCGGCCAGAATAATTTCCAGCCCGCCCTTGACTTGTCTTGGAGTGACACTATCTACGTTCCGTAACTCTTGTGGGTTCGGATTTGGCGCGCGACGTCCAATTCGTGTTTGTCACTTAACCAACCATTTTCAGCTTCGGTGTTCACTATAAGGAGGAGGACTGCGTATGGCGACGGAAACTAAGGAAAAAAAGTCAGCAGTGGCAAAGAATTTTCAACCTCTTGGCGACCGCGTGTTCGTCACCTATACCGAGGAAATGGAGCGCACGTCGGGCGGCATCTATGTTCCGGATACGGCCAAGGAAAAGCCTCAACGCGGCACGGTCCAAGCGATCGGCAAAAAGGTCGAGAACGTGAAGGTCGGTGATCAGGTGCTCTTCGACAAGTATTCCGGCAGCAAGCTTCGCATTGACGACGAGGAATGCCTGATTCTCAAGGAAGAAGATATCCTCGGCATTTTCACCAGCTAACTTTCGCATTACCCAAGACATACAGAACCATTTGATATTAAGGGAGGAACATTATGGCAAAGCAACTGCTGTATAGTGAAACGGCCCGGGCGGCCATCCTGAAAGGGGTAAACCAGCTCGCCGATGCGGTGAAGGCGACGCTCGGCCCCAAGGGACGCAACGCCATTCTGGACAAGAAATTCGGGGCGCCGACGATCACCAAGGACGGCGTCACGGTCGCCAAGGAAATCGAACTCAAAAACCCGTATGAGAACATGGGAGCTCAGCTCGTCCGTGAAGTCGCGAGCAAGACCAGCGACACGGCGGGCGACGGCACCACCACCGCCACGGTCTTGGCGCAAGCCATTTACCGCGAGGGGGTTAAGAACATCACGGCCGGCGCCAACCCCATGGAGATCAAGCGCGGGATCGACAAGGCCGTCGAGGCCGTCGTAGCCGAACTGAAGCGGCTGAGCAAGCCCTGTCAGGCCAAGACCGAGATCTCGCAAGTCGGAACCATCTCCGCCAACAACGACAAGACGATCGGCGACCTGATCGCGGAAGCTATGGAAAAGGTCGGCAAGGACGGGGTCATCACCGTAGAAGAGGCCAAGTCCATGACGACCTCTCTCGACGTCGTCGAGGGAATGCAGTTCGACCGCGGATACATCTCTCCCTATTTCGTCACCAACGCCGAGCGGATGGAAGCCGTCATGGATGATCCGCTCATCCTCATCAACGAAAAGAAAGTCAGCAGCATGAAGGATCTTCTGCCGATCCTCGAGCAAGTGGCCAAGATGGGCAAGCCCCTGGTCATTATTGCTGAAGAGGTCGAAGGCGAAGCCCTGGCCACCCTTGTGGTCAACAAGCTTCGCGGCACATTGAACGTGTCTGCCGTGAAGGCCCCCGGGTTCGGTGATCGCCGCAAGGCCATGCTGGAAGACATCGCCATTCTGACCGGCGGCCAGGTGATTTCCGAAGATCTCGGCCTCAAGTTGGAGAACGTGAAGCTGACCGATCTCGGCCGCGCCAAGCGCGTGACGATCGATAAGGACAATACGACGATCGTAGAAGGCCATGGTGATCCCAAGAAAATCGAAGGCCGGGTCAAGCAGATCAAGGCCCAGATCGAGGAAACCACATCTGATTACGACCGCGAGAAGCTGCAGGAGCGGCTGGCGAAGATTGTCGGCGGTGTGGCCGTCATCAACGTCGGGGCGGCGACCGAGACTGAAATGAAGGAGAAGAAGGCCCGCGTCGAGGACGCGCTTCATGCGACCAAGGCGGCGGTGGAAGAAGGCATTGTGCCGGGAGGGGGCATTGCGTACCTCCGCTGTGTCAAGGCGCTTGAAAACCTGAAAGACATTCCCTTTGAGCAGAAGGTGGGTCTCGATATCGTGCGGCGCGCGCTGGAAGAGCCGATTCGCCAGATCGCAGCCAACGCCGGCTCGGAAGGTTCAGTCGTAGTCGGCAAGGTTCGTGAAGACAAGAACACGAACATCGGCTTCAATGCCGCGACCGATGAGTACGTAGACATGATCAAAGCCGGCATCATCGATCCCACGAAGGTTTCGCGCACTGCATTGCAGAACGCAGCCAGCGTGGCGGGTTTGATGTTGACGACCGAGGTTATGGTCACGGAGATTCCGGAAGAGAAGAAAGAACCCATGGGCGGCCACGGCGGCCACAACCATGGAATGGAAGGCATGTACTAAGGGAAACGCTCACGGCTGGCGGCGGATAGCCGATAGCTCTGGAGCAGTCCAAACGGCCCGGTGGCGTACGCCGCCGGGCCGTTTGTTTTTTCCGATACGTTGCCGGTGGTCGGGATCCTCTATGCGCGCCGAATGGCGGACAACGTGGCCCTTAACAGGGCCGACTGCTCGGGAGCATAAAAAAAAGAGCGAAACGCCCTGTTCACATGGCCGGTATGGCGCGCATGGTCGGCGCGAAATCTTACCAGGCTCGCCCGGCGATTCCCGGCGTCATAACCCATCCGGATGGCACATTGCGTCAACTGTTCCTCGTCATCGGGGAGTGAGTGGGTTTGTATCTCGTGCACCATTTGCAATTTATGTTCGACATCCCGCAGAAAGCGATAGGCGTCGGTCAACCGCCTCAGTTCATCTTGGGACAGAAGACGGTGTTGATGGAGACCCTTCAGTGTTGCCAGCGTATTCCGGCTCACGATCCCGGACACCCGCCCGCCGGCGATCACTTGAACGGTCTGCGCAAGGAACTCAATCTCACGGATCCCGCCCGTTCCCAACTTCACATTGCGCCGCTCAAGCCCTCTATCAGCCACCTTCTCGTCGATCATCTCTTTGACCGCCCGCACATCGCGGATAATACGAAGTGCGTCCCGCTCGTCCCCGCCGATGTCTTCCTGATTCCACACAAACCGTTTCACCATGCGTACAAAGGTTTTTCCGACGGCAGACGAACCCGCGACCGGCCACGCCTTCAGTAATGCCAGCCGTTCCCATACGCGTCCCCTTGTCCGGTAGTATTTCCCATACTCATCCAGCGAGCGCGCCAGCTGCCCCACGCTTCCCTCAGCGCGAAGCCGGAGGTCGACGCGAAACACATACCCCTCCTTGGTCGGCTCGGACAACGCTTTCGTCAATCGCCGGGCGAGCACCTCAAAGTATTCCTCATTGGAAATCCCTTCGGGACCGGGCGATCCCTTGCACGCTGTCTGGTGGGCCGTTCGTCTGGTGCGTCCCTCGGAGGAATACACATAGATCAGATCGACATCGGAACTGTAATTGAGCTCATGGCCGCCGAGTTTTCCCATTCCGATCACGGCAAATTCCGTTTCGTCCCACCGTCCCTCGCGGCTGAGATGCATAGGCACGCCAAATTCTGCGCGAAGGTCGCGGTCCACAATCTCATACGCCGCATGGATCAGCACGGAGGCCAGATCCGACAGCGATGCCGTCGTCTCTTCAACGGTCGCAAGCCGGAACAGGTCGCGCACGCCGATCTTCAACATCTCCCTGCGTCGAAAGCGTCGAAGCGCCTCCAGTTTCAGTTCCGTGACGGTAAGACTCTCCACGCTCGTCCGAAGAGCCCTCTCTATCCCGACCCGTGACGGCGGACTAGACAGCACATCTTCTTCGGCCAGCCAATGAATGAGCGTCGGATCCCGGATGAGGGTAAAAGCCAAGGCATCACTATTGCCGAATATCGTGCAGAGTAGATCCAGCATGCGGGGAGAAGCGCGCAGGTAGTCCAACGTTGAGGTGCGGCTGACCACTGCCGAGAACAATCGCTCCCAATGGTTGAGCGCCTGATCGGGATCGGCGGTTCCCGCGGTGAACTGAAGCAGGTCCGGTAAAATAGCCGCCAGCTGGCGGCGCTCGTGAGGTTCGCCGGCCATCGACTGAATATTGCGGTCCGCCTCCTCGAAAGCACGAACGCCATACGATGAAAGGATGCCGCGCACATCTTGCGCGGTCAGACCGGAAGCCAGCAGCAGAGGTGTCGGATCCGGCGGCATCGCCGCCCTGGTAGAACCCTTCGCGGAAGCCGGCTCCGTGGATTTGTTCCGCAATTTCCTCATGGCGGAGGCATTATACTGGCGGGATTCTTGGGGTACAACGAAACATCCTTCGGGTATACTGGGCATCATGTCTGATCCGAAATTCCCGCCCTTATCGCTTCGACAATCGATCGCATCCCGGTGCAACGGAGTGGGCGAGGACATCCTCAACGATTTTTTCGAGCGCATGGATCCGGACTATTTCGCCAACTTTGAACCGGAAGCCATCGCCCGGCACATTGGACTCGCCTCGGCGCTCTCTCTCGATAATCCCTGCGAATTGTCATGTGTTTCGCTGAAGGAGCATCGTTTTGAGCTGACGGTTGTGGCCTATGACTATTTTTCGGAGTTCGCCGCTATTTGTGGGCTCTTGTCCGCCTTCGGACTGAATATCGAAGAAGGACGGATTTATACCTTTGCCGAAGATAGAGCCCTTCCGCCTTCACGAAGAGACTCTTGGCAGCGACATCGTCCACAGCGGAGACCGGGACTCAGCCGAAAAAAAATCGTCGATGTCTTTCATGTGTATCCGGTGGAAGGATCGGTCTTTACGGCGCCATATCAACAACAGTTAGCCACGGAACTGAAACGCATTGTGAAGTTGCTCGATGACAATCGTTTTGAAGAAACGCGCCAGCAGGTGAATCGGCGGCTCGTAGAGCGACTCAGTAAACGGCGCAGCGCCTTCAGCGGTCTGTTGCACACGGTTCACATCACCTTCGACAACAACAGCTCTCCAACCGATACGGTCATGGATATCCGGTCAGATGACACGCCGGCCTTTTTGTATGCCTTTGCCAACGCCCTTGCCATGCGCAACATCTATATCAGCAAGGCTCGGTTCGAGAACGACGGCGGGAAGTTGCGCGATCGTTTCTATGTCCGCAATCGCTACGGTCAGAAAGTATTGGACCAGGTCGACCAACAGCAGTTGCGGCTGACCGCCGTGCTGATCAAGCAGTTCACCCATGCCTTGACGTGGGCGCCGGATCCGGCCAAGGCATTGGAAGCCTTTGATCAGTTCCTGGACCTGATCATGGACGAGTCCGCCCGTTCCAAAGACTCGCCCGCATTGGAGTTTTTGCAGGACAAGAAAAGCTTGCCCGTTCTCGCTCGGCTCCTCGGCGCCAGTGATTTCCTGTGGGAGGATTTTCTCCGACGTCAGCACGGGAACCTGCTTCCGATGCTGCACGATTATCAACGCGCGCCGCTGATCAAGCCTCGGACGGCGCTTGGGAAAGAATTGGATCGTTTCCTGGCCCGTGCCAAGACCGACGAGGCGCGCAAAGAAGCGTTGAATCAATTTAAGGATCGCGAACTCTTCAGGATCGACATGACGCACCTTCTTGATGCGGGAAACCGTCTCTCGGACTTTTCACTTGCCTTGACGGAACTCGCCGAACTGATCATGGCTCGCAGCCTGAAGGATTGCATGGCGAAGCTGGGCCGGCAATTCGGAGTCCCGAAGCTGGATAATAAGCAGTCGTGTCCCTTCGTGATTCTGGGTATGGGGAAGTTCGGAGGGTGTGAACTCGGCTATGCCTCCGATATTGAAGTTCTCTTCGTCTATGGTGGCGCCGGCCAGGCCGGCGGCAAGGAGCGCGTGGCCAACAGCGAATACTTCGAGCGGCTGGCTCAGGAGCTCCTGGGATGGATCGAAGCCAAACAAGAAGGCATCTTTCATCTCGATGTCCGGCTGCGACCCCACGGCGGCAAAGGATCATTGGCCAATGCGATCGAGGAAGTGCGGCGATATTACAGCGCGTCAGGGCTGGCGGCGCCATTCGAGCGCCAAGCGCTCATCAAGCTCCGCACAGTGGCAGGTGATCGCACGCTCGGCCGGCAGGTGGAAGAACATCGGGATGCCTTCGTGTACGCGCCTGAACCCTGGGATGAAGGAGCGGCGCTGGATCTTCGACGACAGCAAATTAAGGAATTGGTGGAACCGGGACGGGTCAACGTGAAATACAGCCCCGGCGGTCTCATCGACATCGAGTATGCCGTGCAATACCTGCAAATCATGCATGGGCATCGCCGGCCCGCATTGCGGCAAGCCAACACCCTGCAAGCGCTCGCAGCTTTGGCACAAGAAGATCTGATCAGTTCGCAAGAAGCCGAGCGGCTGGAGAAGGCCTACACGTTCATTCGCAAACTGATCGACGGACTTCGCATGGTGCGTGGCCACGCCAAGGACTTGGTCCTCCCTGAGACCTACTCCGACGATTTCGTGTTCCTGGCGCGACGCCTGGGTTACACGACGGAGGACTGGCAGGCCGGAGCCAAACATCTCCAGTCTGATATCGAGCAGCATATGAGCGGGACGAGGAAGTTTTTTGAGAAGAGGTTTGGAAGATTGTGAAGATGTGGAGAGACGGTGGTCATACATGCTCCGCGCTTCGGTTCGACCGCACTAAGCAAACGATGGTGAGCCCTGCTGGGCTCACCATCTCAAGTGGAGCGAAGATGCGAATGTCGCTGGTACGATCACCGTCTCTCCACATGCGGGGGACGTGATGAACCGGGATACAGCGTCATGCGAACCACCGCAAGTCGCCGGGTGACCCGCACCCCTCCCCATCTGCGTGTGGAAGGCGATACGATCGAGCTTGGATGGATCTTCTGTGGATGGCGGTGGTTCGGCTCCGGCGACGGCTCAAACGCCTAAGCACACCATGGCAAGACTCTCGCCGGCCCCCGAGAAACCGTAGGACCGTGCGTCGAGTGATATATCTTCAGCTCATATGACTGGACCAGATTAGCTCGAAATATGGAAAGAGTAGGGAAACTTTCCGCCATTAACTTAATGATTCATCTCATGATATTCTAGAAGATGACAATCAGACTGGCTTGTGGAATCTCCAGATAGAACAGGGATAGATATCGCAAGGGAGAGAGAGTATGAAAGTGCAGACAGTACTGGATGCCAAGAAACGTATTCTAGAGGGGGCAGGATACACATACAGCTTTGATCGTATGATCTACTTCAACCGTGACGCAAAGAAAGTTTTCAGCATTGAGTTCGTTGAAGATCACAACGAGGTTGAACTGCAACGATGTATAAACGAGGACACGGAAGAAGGAAAACGAGAGTGGCATTTTTATTTCACTTCTCCTCCTTCTGGAGCAATCAGGCGCGAGCTGGAGAGCGTGCTGAGGTAAATGGGTGAGCGCAGTGTCGAGGATCGTCTGCGAGAAGAGTACTTCCAGTTGCTGCCCGACATTCGCCGTGTGGCGGAATGGCTGGAGGCGAAGGTTAAGCACTATGTCCTTCCAATATCACTCGGGTTGCGCCAGTACGAGCAGCTGGTAGTTACGTCTCGGGTCAAGGAATGCGAGAGTGCTCTTGATGCTCTTCGCCGGCGTCAGGAAGGAGCAACTTTCGATAGAGATCACCCTGAGATCTATACGTTAACTACCCTGAATGATTTGGCTGGCGTGCGCGTTTTAGCATTTCCACGAAGCCGCTTGGAAGAACTTAATCAACAATTAAGTGTAAATTTCCCGTCTTGGATCTCGGACCCAGTCTCCGGCTATGGCGACAATGAGGAACCGCTTGCATTCAAATACCACGGTAAGTGTGAGGCGAGCGAGAAGGTTCGAGGCGAGCTGCAGATTGTTTCAATGTTGATAGGGTGTTTCTGGGAAGTGGAGCACTCAGCGATTTACAAGTCCGCCCCGAGTCTCAAGGTGTTGTTCGATCTCTTCAAATGCAACAACGCACCCGCGATGTTTACGAGGTGCTTCGGGCATTTGAGGATGAGTTCGAAACCCTAATTCGTGATTCACTCGAGATGGGGAGGGGTTAACATGTGCGCCCTATCGGTAAGCCCCAGGAACTATTGATCCCGTCCCCCATAGGTGATTTCAGAGTTCCCCTGATTTTGTGGACACCGTTTAGGCATAATCAGCCGAAGGAGGTGTCTGATGAGTTTGCAGCGAAGGAATCTCTCATCTGA